>JBJEKG010000171.1:0-11778 GCA_051878535.1 Muribaculaceae bacterium | reverse complement strand
AAGTGCCGCCCCAAACAGTGGTCATCACTCCCGAAACTATTATCGAATAACTAATATGGCCAACATTCTCTTAACTCAAAAATGTATCCGCTCGTGCCCTTATTGCTTCGCAAGAAAGCACATGCACGATGCGCCACCGGATGACATCCTCAAATGGGAGGATCTAATATACATCATCGACTTCTTCCGGCGTGGAAATCAAAACGCCATCTCACTCTTAGGTGGCGAGCCTTTCTTGCACCCCGACATTGTTGACTACATCCTCTACATCATAAACCGCGGCATGCACGTCACCGTGTTCACCTCCGGCGTGGTTAGCGAAAAGGCATTGGCAGTGGCTGCCGACAAGCTCCGCAATGTGAATCCTTCGCAGCTCACCTTCGTGGTCAACTACAACAACCCCAAGGAAAGCCCATTCTCCGAAAACGAAGCTATCGGCCGTTTCTTCAATGAGTTTCCACATCTCATCTCCCTTAGCATCAACGTTTATAAACTCAAATTCGACTACTCTTACGCCGTTAATGCCATCAACAAATACGGCCTGCAGCACCATATCCGCTTCGGTTTGGCTCACCCGATTCCCGGCAAGAAAAACCTCTGCATCCCGCCGCAGAAAATGCGCCAAATGGCCGAGGAATTGATGGCCTTCTTGCCCACGTTCGAAACATTCAACATCTCCATCGGCTTCGACTGCGGTATGCCCATGTGCATCTTTACCGACGAAGAACTCGGGCGTCTGTTCAAGCACATGGGCGGTCAAGTATCGTTCGGCTGCGGCGCCGCCATTGACGTCGGCCCCGACTTGCAAGTCTGGCCCTGCTTCCCCCTGTCAGGCTACCTCAAACACTCGCTGCTCGAGTTCGAAAACCCCGACCACCTCATGAGAACTTTCGCCGAGTTCACCAACACTGTGCGCGTGGAAATCGGCGGCCTCTTCCCCGAATGCGACAACTGCAAACACCGCGAACACGGCCTATGCTCCGGCGGATGTTTGTCGCATTGCTTAAACAATTTTGTTAACGAAGCTCCAATACGATTCCCCAATGTCTACCCAAACGCCCAATCTTAACAACATGATTCTGGTATGCAAATGCTACCCGGATATCGAACGCAAGCTGATTAAGCGAAACTTGGTGGTTGAGATTGACTACCTCCCCGACCTCGCAATCATTCGCCGTGGCTTTAATCAGCGCAACAATGTTCATCGCGTTGTCTTTCGCGATGAATACGCTTCGTTAGAAACCATCGAACTGAGCCCTGAGTGGAATGGTGCTAACCTCCTGCTCTACATCAACCGATTAGGCCAATTCCGCAACGTCTATCACAAGGTGCAATTAGCCCGCGAGTTGGGAATCACCATCATCTTCACATCCACCTCGGCCCAGGCTTGCCGCGATGCCCAAATCCTTTCTTCATTAGGCGTACACACCGGCATCGAACTCAAACACGACAGCGTACTGACGGATGAAGTTCTGGACTTAATCACCTACACCTTCTATAGCACTGCCCCGCACGCGCCCATTGAGCCTTTCGCCACCCTTTCGCAATACTACTCCGGCGACAACTACGTGGCCCCCACCCTCCAATGGTTCGTGAACCCACTCCAATACTTGCACATCAACCAAGACTTGCAAGTAGCGTTCTCCAACTACGACCTCAACAACGGCATCTTTTTGGATAGCCCTCTCACCGAACTCTCGCAAGAGCAACTCACCGATGCAGCCGACAAGTTTAATCACCGCTGGCAGAAAATGTTCTACGAACCTCACCACTGCACCTTCTGCCCCGCGTTCCGCATCTGTCAAGGATTCTTCTGCAAAGACGATAAGCCCGAATCCGACCGATGCGCAACGGTGATGAGCGAACTCCTCGAAGCTATCGAATTCCACAAGAAAAAGAACCAAAAGAATACCCCCCAAGCCTATGCCAACCATAATTTTTAAAGCAACCGAAGCGTGCAATGCCAATTGCATCTACTGCGATGTGGTTCACCGCAAAAAACCGCGCACAATTCCTTTGGACTTGCTCAAAGTGGCTTTTGAACGCTTTAACGAGTACCTGCTCGAATACCCCCACGAGCGCGTTAACATCATCTGGCATGGCGGCGAACCTTGCATGGCCGGTGTGGAACTATACAAGGCTGCTCTACGATTTGCCGATGAAGTTTGTCCCCAAACCAAGGACCGCATTGGCTACGACACCCAGTCGAACCTCACAATGATTAACCAAGAGTTTGTGGATGTCTTCAAGCAAATGGGTATGACCGGCATCGGCACCAGCTACGAACCAATCCCCGGCATCCGCGGTTTGGGTAAAGTGCGCGATAGCAAACTCTACAACCAAAAATTCTTGGAAGGCACTAACTTACTGGAAAAGAACGGCTTAACTTGGGGATTCATCTACGTGGTGACAAAGCAAGTACTCGACCGACCCGTTGAACTGCTCTACCACCTATCGAACCTCAAACTCCGCGGCGGCTTCGACCTCCACCCCGTGTTGGTGTACAACGAGGCCGCAGAGGAATGCACCAATGTAGCTATCACACAAGAAGAGTACGCCGACTTCCTCGGCGCCATGTTCGCCGAATGGTGGAAGCATCGCGACCGCTTCCCGCAGATTTCGCCCTTCGACCAATACCTCAAGCACTATACTTCCGACTACGACGGCTTGGGTTGCTGCGATGCGCCATGGTGTGGCCTTCACCTATACATCGGTCCCGACGGCGAAACCGCTCAATGCGGCCGCGCTTCCGACTGGGACATCCTTATGTATGGCAACATCCGCGACAAGTCCCTCAAAGAAATTTTTGCCGACAGCCGCCGTGCTCAAATCGACAGCCGCCGCATCGTGCTCAAAGACAGCGAATGCCGCGGTTGTAAGTACTGGCAACTCTGCCATGGCGGTTGCCCCCTCGATGCATACAATCTCCACAAAGACTTTATGCACAAAACCGACCAATGCCTGTCGAAAAAACTCTTCCTCCAAAAGTATTTCGAGCCAATCACTGGCCTTCAACTCACTAAACGCGACAGATAATGACACCGATACAATACGTAACCCCCGAACTAATCGAATCGCAACAGCCAATCTGGATGAATCCCGTTGGCGGCTTAGGCGACGTGCTGATGATGTCCACTGCGCTGAAACATTCGTTCGACAAATACGGCCGTCAGTTCCACATGAGCCGCCGCTCGCGCTATACTCCCTTCTTCGCCAACCACCCGGCTGTGTCCGAAGTGGGCATTCCGCCCGTTGATGCCAACATAGTGTGCAACGACTATTGGAGCCGGCCCGAATTCAACGACCCCAACAACAAGGCGCTTCACATCACCTGCAAAATCTTCGGTGTGGAACCTCCCGCCGACGATGCCCTTTACCTGCCGGATATTCCTGAAGATGATGCCACCAAAACCATCCTCGAGTACCTCCCCAAAGCCAACAAGACCGTGGTGTTCTCCACATCATCAGCCAGCCCGCGCAAAGTTATGCACCCGGCCAAATGGCATGTCATCGTCAACAAACTGCTGGCACAAAATTGTGCGGTGATTCAAGTAGGTGAACCGCGCGACATCTACATCAGCGGAGCCTACTCCCTGCTTGGCGCCACCAATCCATTCCAACTCTGCACCATTCTGCGCCATGCCGACTTGGTTATCACATCCGACAACTTTGTGATGCACGCAGCGCGGTTGGCCAACGTGCCTACCATCGCCCTATTCGGCCCAACCGAAAAAGAGCGCTACTGCTACTCTACCCACATCGGCATTCAAGGCGATAAAACCGACTGCGAAATGGCCAAGGAATGTCTCGGCCCCACTTGCGCCAATAATTACACCACCTCGTGCCCGCGCATCGCACAATCCCCCTCACTCCACTGCATGAATCGCATCGACGAAAACAAAGTGGTGGACATCGCTATGACAATCTTAAACAAATGAATATGGACGACAAACAAAAAATCAATCGACGCGAAGCCCTCAAGCGAATCGGCAAGATGGCCTTAGCCGCTTCAGTGGCAAGCGCCATCCCAACGCAGGCCTTCGGACGGGATAAAGGCGACCCGCACCTGCTGGCCTACTCCGACTTCTACACAAGTCAGTACAACAGCCGATACTACAGCCAGTACTACAGCCATTACAGCCAGTATGAAAGCTACGTTCAGTACACCAGTCATCGCTACAACAGCTACAACAGCCACTACAGCAGCTACTACAGCCGATATGACAGCTACTACAGCCGATATTCGCAATACTACAGCCGATATTCGCAATACTACAGCCTCTACTACAACTACTGGGTGTACTACAGCATCTGGATCCCTTATTACAATTGGTACTAATATCTCTTTCCATCCGGCCGATAGCATTATCGGCCGGATAATACCCCCCACTCACGCTCTCCCGCAATTTGTCTCACCCTTTATATTTTTAACTTTATGCTCGCTTTTATTCTCTGTATGATTGGCACCACCGAGATTATTCTCATAGGTGCTTTAGCCCTGCTCCTTTTCGGCGGCAAAAAAATTCCTGAGCTGATGAAAGGCTTAGGGCAAGGCGTGCGCTCGTTCAAACAAGGTATGAACGAACCGGTCGAGCCCGCCAAACCGACCGTCGACACCGAAGTGAAACTGCCTGATGAAACTCAACCCGCCGAAACCGCTCAAAAGTAATATGCCGCACAACGACAACGCACTTACCTTCGGTGAGCATTTGGAGCTTCTGCGCCGCATGCTCATCAAAGTGGTGTGCGTCGTTACCGCTGCTATGCTGGCCGTGTTCTGCTTTAAAGAGCCGATTTTCAACTTGTTGTTGGCCCCCTGCCAAGGCGATTTCATCAGCTACCAATGGCTTCGCGCCATGTTGGCCAACTTAGGTTTTAATTCCGAGCTTTACCTGAGCAACATCCACTTGGTCGCCACCGAAATCTCCGCCCAGTTCATGGCTCACTTATCCGTATCGTTCTACTTAGGATTGCTAATCGCCTCGCCTTTCATCCTTTTCGAGCTGATGCGATATGTGTCGCCCGCATTATACCACAACGAGCGACGCTATGCCGGCCGCATCCTATGCTTGGTCTACGTCCTCTTTCTCTTGGGAATGGCGGTGTCCTATTGGATTCTCTTCCCGATTTCATGCCGATTCCTCGCCGGATATAGCGTGTCGACCGATGTGAACACTCTTATAACCTTGGATTCCTACATCTCACTGTTCACTTCCATCACCCTGCTGATGGGAGTAGTGTTTCAACTGCCTGTTATAGCCATTATCTTAGCCAAATTCGGCTTAATCGATAGCGGTGTCATGTGTAAATACCGCAAACACGCCTTCCTGCTGATAACCGTGGCCGCCGCAATCATTACTCCGCCCGACATCCTCACCCTGATTATTGTGAGCGGTCCCCTTTACCTGCTCTATGAAATTAGCATCCTCTGCGTTAAAACTATTTGCTCAAAACGCCCCTAACCCACTTTATGGAAACAAAAATAATAGTAGAAGTGCAATGCATCCATTGCGGTGGCTCTTTCACATTGCAGAAACCTCGTCTGCAACGCAAGTGCCTCACGCAGTGTCCCGATTGTTGGCATGAATTACACCTGCTATTCGACACTTCCGCCAACCCGCAACCATATTCCTTCCTCCCTGTGGATAACTCGCAAGCGCCAGCCGGGAAGCCCACCGTTGTCAAAGGCGGCTATGCCCCCGACAGCCGCGAGACACAACGGATGGATACCCCTGCTCAAGAGCCCGTGGCCGCCGGTCGCAAAACCGAACTCATGAACCACCGGCTGGATGATTCGTCAATTGAGTATGTCGACTGCAGTTCTACTGAGAACCCTTGGGAGGGTAAGGGCAAAACCGAACGCGAATCAATCCTAATCACCGGCCGCGCTCGTCGACATAATTATCACCACAACCCCGCACCTCTCACCGCCCCCGAGTTTCCCCAACCGGACAGCTACCCTAACGCTAATAACGCCAACACCGACACCAAAAACCTGCCGCTTCGAAACATCCAACTGTTCCTAACTCGGCGCAAACTCTGGGGCTTAATCTCCGAACGATACCAATTGGTCAACACCGTGTCGGTCGTAGGCAGATACGATGCCGACGACCCCAGCGACATATCAATTCAAGGCGACGAAACCATCAGCCGCCGTTCTTTCTCCATCGAAGTACAATCCTGTGGCTCACAGGGATATAAGTTTGTGCTCACAGTGCTCAACGCTGCCAATCCCGTCAAAGTCAACGGCCATCCATTCTTTCAAGGCAGTCAAACCACTCTCAACCTTGGCGACGAAATCATCGTAGGCCGCACCCACCTAACCTTCAGCTCTTAACCACCATTTAGCGACGCATTATCGCCCTACCGTGGGCCCAATCAGCAGTCGACCCAGTGGAATAACACACGATGCCCGGCATCGTGTGGGAAATGGGCAAATTCGATGGTGAAGTCCTTTTCCAAAGGGGAATAAAACAACCCTGTCATATCGTCGGTGGAATCTTTGTCAAGCTTGAATAAAGTCCAATTGCCATGAGTGCCGATGAATTTTAACCCCTTGAAAATTTTGAACATATCTTGCGGAGCATTGTACTCGACATTTCGAAATCCGATGATGGAATCCGGAGATGAAAAAGCGCAGTGATTAATGGAAAACCACCGTCCCTGGCACATATTTCCGCCACAATAGCGAATCGGCAAAAGCATTTCATTGATTTTCATTAAATCTTCAGAGAATGGGTCGTGAGGAGTCTGGCTCCGGTAATAGTCTGCCACAATCTTATACACAACAAGAGAGGCAAGCTTAAAATAATCGGTGCGGACCAAATTACTCACTTTTGGGTATTGGGCGGGTGGGGGAAAATGGCGAACTTTGCAGTGTCATTTAACCTGTGATTCGCTTTTTTGTAGTTTTTTATGAGATTCGTAATTTTTCTTTTGATAATAGTTTCAGGATTGTTAAGTGCACGCGCTCAGAGTGAGCCGTCTGCCACTTCTGCCACCGATACCACCTCCGTCAACGAGCTGATGGAGGTGGTGGTAGTGGCCAATCCCGTTACCACGGTGCGCAATTCAGCCTTCAACGCTACGGCCATCAACACTTCCGACTTGGTCAACACCACTCGCACACTGAGTGAGACGCTCAACAGCGCCCCCGGCATGAAAATCCGCGAGAGCGGCGGCGTGGGTTCGGATATGGCCGTAACCATGGACGGTTTTAGCGGTCGCCATGTCAAGGTATTCATCGACGGAGTGCCCCAGGAAGGTGTGGGTAACTCCTTCGGCCTCAACAATATACCTGTGAACTTTGCCAACCGCATCGAGGTGTACCGCGGCGTGGTGCCGGTGGGCTTCGGCTCCGATGCCATCGGCGGCGTAATCAATGTGGTGACTAATCGCCGCCACCGCCGGTGGTTTGTCGACGCATCGTATTCCTACGGCTCGTTCAACACTCACCGCTCGCACGTCAACTTCGGCCAGACCCTCGACAACGGTTTCAAATACGAAATCAGCGCCTTCCAAAATTACTCCGACAACAATTATTGGGTAGATTCGCCGGTGGAAGACTTCACCACCGGAGCCATCAACCGTCGCCGGTTGGAACACGTGCAGCGCTTCAACGACACCTACCACAACGAAGCCGTGGTGGCGCGCGTGGGCGTAGTCAACAAGTCGTGGGCCGACCGCCTGCTCTTCGGTTTTACATATTCTAATATGTATAAGGAAATACAAACCGGTGTGCGTCAGGAGATTGTCTACGGCCAAAAGCATCGCCGCAGCTATTCGCTGATGCCGTCGGTGGAGTACGTGAAGCGCGACTTGGCGCTGCCCGGCTTGGACGTGGTACTCAATGCCACCTTCAACCACGACATCACCGCCAACATCGACACCGCCTCGGTCAAGTACAACTGGCGCGGCGAAACCGCTCCGCTCAACTCCCCCGGCGAGCAGTCGTACCAAAACAGCCGCTCGCACAATAACAATTGGGCCGCCACGGCCACGGTGAACTACGCCCCGGGCGAGCACCATCTATTCACCATCAACAACGTCTTCAACTCCTTCCGTCGCTCCAACGAGAACCGGCTCACCACGCCGCCCTCCTACGACGAGATAGCCAAACATACCGACAAAAACATCTTGGGCGTATCGTATCGCTACTCGCTCTTCCGCCGCTTCAGCGCGTCGGTATTCGGCAAGTACTACCTGCAGAACGTGTCAGGGCCGATGGCCTCGTCGTCGGCGCAAGACGTGTACGAGCGCACAAGCCGCAGCGCCGACTGCTGGGGCTACGGCGCCGCGGCCACCGTGTTCCTGCCGTGGCAATTCCAGCTGAAAGCGTCATACGAACGCGCTTGCCGTCTGCCTTCGATTGAGGAAATGTTCGGCGACGAAGACCTCGAAACCGGCGACATGACCTTGCGTCCCGAGACCAGTCACAACATCAACCTCAACCTCAGCTACAATGCCACCTTCGGCCGCAGCGCCGTCTACGTGGAAGCAGGATTCATCTACCGCGACACCCGCGACTACATCCAGCGCAACATCTTCTCGCTCGGCGGCGGCAAATCGGCGGCGACCTACGTCAACTATGGCAAAGTCGACACCAAAGGCATCTCACTGTCAGCACGTTACAGCTATGCCAAATATGTGAGCATCGGCGCTAACTTCACCCAGATGAATGTGCGCGACAATATGCCCACGGCGCTCGGCTCGTCGGCTGCCAACATCAGCTACCGTGAGCGCATCCCCAACGTGCCCTACCTCTTTGCCGACAGCGACGTGGCCCTGTCGTGGCCCGGCTTAGGTCGCAAGTCCAACAGCCTGCGTTTGAGCTACGACGTGCAGTACACCCACCGATTCTGCTACTACGCCGCCAACATCGGCTCCAACAACTCCGACTACATGGTGCCCGACCAGTGGGCGCACAACCTGTCGCTGTCATACTCCATCGGCCGCGGCCGCTACAACATCTCCGTGGAGTGCCGCAACTTCACCAACGCACGCCTCTACGACAACTTCAGCCTGCAAAAGGCCGGCCGTGCATTCTATGGCAAGTTCCGCATTTACTTCGGCGAATAACCCTCCAAACACTATATAACCTATGATTAAACTTCACACTCTCAGCGCCGCTATGGTGCTCGCTCTCAGCGCCGCAATCACTGTGGGCTGCTCCGACGACGACAACAACGACCCTGCACCCATTCCCTCCACCCCGGAGCAGGAACAACCGCAGGGCAAGTACGTCATCGCCGCCTCGGTGCAAGGCTCCAACGCCACCTCCTACGTGCTGCTCACCGCCGAATCGCTCGACGAAGGCTCGGTGTCGGCCGTCAACAACGGTTTGGTGAACGATGGCGCCACTCAGTGGGTGTTCCACGGCACCAACTACCTCTACGCGCTGACCTACAATCAAGGCAACGCCGGCACCACTCGCAGCTACACCCTCGGCACCGACGGCCAAATGCACGCCCGCGACATCGAATACAAGGTGAGCCGCTTCAGCTCCTACGGCAGCTATAACAACTTCATCCTCACCACCTCCACCGGCGATGGTCCCGCCGAGCAAGCCGACGCCAACGGCTATCTGCCTAAAACTCTGCTGCTTACACAGCTCGATGTAACGGCCGAAACCGCCATCGCCAACAACACCGCCTCCGGCCTATACTCCATGGAGAATTTCTTAGGCAACGGCGAGTACGTCACCTTAGCCGGCGCCGAGCAAAGCGGCTCGCGCCTGTACTGCGGCGCCATTCCCATGGGCTTGAGCCAGTATGGTTCGGCCATCGAAGGCAACATCCGCCCCGGCTGTGAACACCTTGTGCACGATGCCGACGGCGGCAGCAACAGCAACGCTTACAAGAAGGGCGAGCTCACCGGCACCCAGTGGCCCGACGAATGTTGGGTGGCTATCTACGACAATGCCAACCTCACCGGCGCCAAGCTAATCCGCTCGGACAAAATCAGTTACCCGTGCGGTCGCTACAAATCGCAATACTATCAAACCATCTGGGCGGCCGACAATGGCGACGTCTACGTGTTCTCGCCCAGCTATGCCAAGACCATGACCGACCCCATGCAGCAAACCACCTTGCCCGCCGGCGTGGTACGCATCCCGGCCGGAGCGACTGACTTCGACGACTACTACTGCAACCTCGAAGCGCAAACACCCGGCGGCAACCGCTCGTTCATGCGTTGCTGGAGCGCCGGCGGCAACTACTTCCTGATGCAGATGTACGACCGTCCCGTCACCGAAACCGGCTTCGTGGCCACCGACCTCGCCATCTTCGACGCCTCGGCTCGCAAGCTCACCTACGTGTCAGGTCTGCCCGCCAACGTGTCGAGCATCGGCAAAACCGTCTACGTGCAAAACGGCTGCGTGTACATTCCCATCAACACCACCGACGGCAACCCCGCCATCTACCGCATCAACCCCGCCACCGCGCAAGCCGTCAAAGGCCTGAGCGTGGAGGCCACCGAGGTGACCGGTTTCGGATATATGGAACCTCTTAACTAATTAAATATGAATACATTCCGTAAGATTCACTTTTGGCTGTCGGTGCCCTTCGGCATCATCATTACCTTAGTGTGCTTTTCCGGCGCCATGCTCATCTTCGAGCCGGAAATTACCCGCAGCGTGCGCCACGATGTGTACTACGTGGCGGCCACGGACAACACTCCGCTGCCTATGAACACGCTGCTCGAAACCGTTCAGGCCTCATTGGAGGACTCGGTAGAAATCACCGGTGTGACGGTGTTCTCCGACCCTGAACGCACCTATCAAGTTAATCTATCGAAGCCGCGCCGCGCCCCCGTGTTTATCGACCAATACTCGGGCGAAATCACCGGCCGCTACGAGCGCTTGGGCTTCTTCTCTACCATGTTCAGTTTGCACCGCTGGCTGCTCGACAGCGCCGACCCGCACGGCGACGGCCCCAAAGTGGGCAAGCTCGTGGTGGGCATCTCCGTACTGGTGTTCGTCATTGCGCTGATTACCGGGGTGGTGATTTGGGTGCCCCGTGCCCGCAAGAACTTCAAAAAGAGCATCTCACTCTCGCGCAAAAAGTTCTGGAAGAGCCTCCACGTGGCCGGCGGTATGTACGCGCTCATCCTGGTGTTGGCCATGGCGCTGACCGGCTTGACGTGGTCATTCCCTTGGTACCGCTCCGCCTTCTACGCTGTGTGCTGCGTGGAGAACACCCCGCGGCAGATGTCCTCGGCCGATGGAGCCGGTAAAGAAGGTAGAGAGGGTCGAGAAGGTCGAGAAGGTCGTCATGGCCACGGCGAAGGTCGCCACGAGAGTCATGAAGGCCACGAAGGTCGTGGTAGCCATCACCATTCGCCCTTCGCCCGGTGGCAAAATGTCTACGACCAACTGCATCAGCACTACCCCGATGCGCCGCAAATCACCGTGCAGAATGAAGCCGCATCCGTCACCCTGAGCGCCTGCGGCAACCCGCGTGCCGCCGACCGGTTCACCTTCAACCGCCGCAGCGGCGAACTCACCCTCGCCACCGCCTACGCCGATGCCAACGAGGCAGACAAGCTTCGCGGCTGGATTTACTCCGTGCACACCGGCGCATTCGGCGGCATCTTCACCCGCATCCTGTGGCTGTTAGCCGCTTTGTTAGGCGCCTCCCTGCCCCTGACCGGCTACTACATCTGGATTCGCCGCCTCCGGCGCAAGCACCATCCCGCCCAAGCATAATTTGCGGATAAAAACACCAAAATAATGAATTTAGCGGCGATTTCCGTAAGAAATTTACGAAAATCGCCGCTAAA
>JBJEKG010000170.1:0-2330 GCA_051878535.1 Muribaculaceae bacterium | reverse complement strand
GGTCGCGGCCATGCGGGTTCTGCGCGGTGCCGGTTTTGCCGGCCACGTCAATGCCGGGAATGGCGGCGCGGCGGCAGGTGCCGCCGGTGACAGCCATGCGCATGCCTTCGGCCACTTCGGGATACCACTTTAGGTCGATGGTGGGGCGGCGGCGCTCGGTGTACTGCGCCGGCATCACGGTGTCTTGGATGGCCTTGACAGCGTGAGGGGTGATGAACCAGCCGCGGTTGGCGATGGTGGCCGCGAGGTTGGCGATTTGCAACGGTGTAGCCAAGATTTCGCCTTGGCCGATGGCCACGGAGATTACTGTGTTGGCGCTCCAGCGGCCTTCGCCGTAGAACTTATTGTAGAACTTGGCGTTGGGCAAGAAGCCGCGGCTCTCGTGGGGCAGGTCCACGCCAAGCGCGTAGCCGTAACCCATTGATACCAAGTGCCTTTTCCAGATTTCGAAGGCGTCGGCGGGGGTGCCGTACTTGCCGCGGCGGTCAATCATAGCCTTGAAGCCCCAACAGAAGAAGGCGTTGCAGGAGGTTTGCAGCGCGGGTTTGAGCGGCAGAGGCGAACCGTGGGCGTGGCAACCCACGCGCAAGCCGCCGTTGACGTAGCCGCCGTGGCATGGGTAAGTGGTTGAGGTGGTGATGATGCCTTCTTGCAGCAGGATTAAGCCCTGGGTGGGCTTGAAGGTGGAACCGGGCGGGTAGGCGCCGCCGAGAGCGCGGTCGAACAACGGCAGCGACGGGTCGTTGACCAACGCTTTGTAGTTTTCACCGCGATGACGGCCCACCAACAGGCGCGGGTCGTAGGTGGGCGACGATACCAAGCACAAAATTTCGCCGGTTTCGGGTTCGATGGCCACCACGGCGCCACGTTTGCCGGCCATCAGCCGTTCGGCGTATTCCTGCAACTCGATGTCGATGCTCAGGGTGAGGTCGCGACCGGAAATTGGCGCGATGTCGTGCGCGCCGCCGTCGTAGCGGCCTTGGATGCGGCCGCGCGAATCGCGGATGAGGATTTCCTCACCTTTGACGCCGCGCAGGTACTCTTCGTAGCTGCGTTCCACGCCGAGGTCGCCGCAGTAGTCGCCGGGCGAGTAGTAGTCGTCCTTGTCGATGTCGGCTTGCGACACCTCGCGCAGGTTGCCGAGAACGTTGGCCGCCGCAGAGTAGTTGTATTGGCGCAGGATGCGCTTTTGGATGTAGAAGCCGGGGAAGCGGTACAATTTTTCCTGCAAGCGGCCGTAATCCTCGGTGGAAAGCTGAGTGATTAGCCGCTGCGGGGTGTAGGATGAGTAGCCGGGATTCAGGCGCTTGTCGCGCATGTCGGCAAAGCGTTTGCGCAGTTGTTCCGGGGTGATATTCAGCGTGTTGCAGAAGTCGATGGTATCGAACGGCTGCACATCGCGGGGAATAAGCATCACGTCGTAGGCCGGTTGGTTGTACACCACCAAGCGGCCGTCGCGGTCGTACATCAATCCGCGCGAGGGGTAGACGGTCTTGTGCAGAAACGCGTTGGTGTCGGCCGATTTTTTGTAGCGTTCATCATTGATTTGCAGGTCGAAAAGTCGGCCTACGTAAATCAGCGCAATCAGCAAGACAAACCCGCCGATGACGTACTTCCGTTTCTCGAGTTTATAGTCTTTTCTCATGCGACGACGAGCCGCTCAATCCGGCTAATGCGTAGATTATCACGAAGGTATAGATGCTCGAGCAGACAATGCGCAGCAGGTATTGCCAGAAGTTGAAGATTTGGAACGCCTCCACGGTGAAAATCAGAGCGCAATACACCACACACATGGTCAGGGCAAACTTGAGGAAGGATGCGGTGTCCATGGTGCGGAGCGAGGGGCGTTGCTCGGCGAGGTCGTTGTCGGTGGGCACGTAGAGGTGGAAAATCGGCCGCCGCATGAAAGATAACAGCGTGCAACACAGCGCGTTAATGCCGGGCGTATTCGACAGCGCATCCACCGCCAAGCCCAGCAGGAAACCGATGGTCATGGCTCGGTTGGCGCTGTAAGTGATTGGCAGGGTGATGATTATGAAGATGAAAGCCAATGGCACGGCCACGTTGAACAGCACCAAGTGGTTGAAGAACACAGCCTGCGCCGGAATGAGAATCAGCGCGGCGATGAGCAACGAGAGTGAGGTTCTGTTCATAGCTTAACGGTTGGCCGGGTTAGAATCGCCGCCCACGCGGGTGCTGTCCACCTCAATAATTTGGCTACGGCGATTGTTGATTACTACTTGCACATTGCTCAGGCGGGTGAAGTCGGCAAAGAGCTTCACCTTGAGGGTAAAGAAGTTCTCCTTGTGGTTTTCGGCGTTGTCCAAGAT
>JBJEKG010000169.1:0-11869 GCA_051878535.1 Muribaculaceae bacterium | reverse complement strand
ACAAGCTTCTTACTAATGTTAAGGCTGATTCAACAGGCAAGGAATTATCATACAGGAACGCATGGATTGGTTGGCGGGGGTGAAGCTGCGAGGCCAGGTGGGGGTGTACTTGGCGATGGCGCGGTGGTAGGGTACGCCTTTGCCTTCGGCGTAACCCAAGGCCATGCCCACGCCCGAATCGGGGATGCCGCAGGCGCAGTCGACCTCTGAGGGGTCGGTCTTACCCATTTCGTAACCGCTTTGGAAGCGCACTTCCTCCACGTTGCAACCTTCGTAGCAGGAGGTGGGGAAGCCGTAGTACACCCACAGGAATGAGCAGATTTGCATCTCCTGCTCGGGTTGGCGGAGTTGCTCGATGCCGTCGGGGCGGACATGGATGATTTCGCCCGGGCCCACGTAGCGGTCGATTTCGTAGTCGAGGTTAGGGAAGGATGACGACTCGCTCGAGAGCGCGTAGGCGCCCTCCTTGCGGCCTACCACGATGGGAGTGCGGCCGAGGCGGTCGCGGGCGGCGATGATGCCGTCCTCGGTGAGGATGAGCATTGAGCACGAGCCCTTGATGCTGCGGTACACGTTCTCGATACCTTCCACAAACGTCTTGCCCTCGGTGATGAGCAGGGCCACGAGTTCGGTTTGGTTGGTGTTGCCCGAGGAGAGCTCGGCGAAGTGGTGGTTGGCATCAAGAAGCCGCTTTTCCAGCTCGTCGATGTTGCAGATTTTGGCAACGGTGACGATGGCAAAGCGGCCTAAGTGGGAGTTGAAGATGATGGGTTGGGGGTCGGTGTCGGAGATGATTCCGATGCCCGAGTTGCCGGTGAATTTGCTGAGTTCGTCCTCGAATTTGGTGCGGAAGTAGGTGCTTTCGAGGTTGTGGATAGAGCGGCGAAACTGACGGCTGTCGGCATCGTAAGTGGCCATGCCGCCGCGGCGGGTGCCAAGGTGCGAATTGTAGTCAGTGCCGTAGAAAAGATCGGCCACGCAGGGCTTGCGAGAAACTGTTCCGAAGAAACCTCCCATATTGGTTGAATTTTGTTAGGCGTTAATAATAATGTGGTGCAAAGTTACGAAAAATTGGCGACACGGCCAAGCGATGTGCTATTTAAAGTTGTCGGCGAAGTCGCTGATGTATTGGAAGAGGCGACGGTGGGCGTCGGTGAGCTGCTGGTTGCGGCGAGCCATAACGCGTTGAGCCACAGCAAAGAACTCGTTGAGGTTGACGTTGTCGAAGCCGGCTGTTCCGCCCTTGGTGAAGGATGGGATGAACACGCGGGGCATGCCTTCACTGATGATGTTGCAGCCCACGCCGATGACGGTGGCAGTGTTGAACGAGGTGTTGATGGCCGATTTGCTGTGGTCGCCCATGATGAGGCCGCAGAACTGGAGGCCGGTGCGGAGGAATCGTCCGGCGGGATAGTTCCAGAGCTTGACTTCGGTGTAGTCGTTCTTAAGGTTGGAAGCGGTGGTGCCGCCGCCGAGGTTGCACCACTGGCCGATGACAGCGTTGCCGAGGAAACCGTCGTGAGCCTTATTGGAGTAGCCCCACATGACCACGTTGTTGAGTTCGCCGCCCACCTTGCAGTGGGGGCCGAGGGTTGTGGCGCCGTAGATGCGTGCGCCCATGTTCACTTGTGCATGTTCACACAGGGCGATGGGCCCGCGCAGGTGGCAGCCTTCCATCACCACGGCATCGCGGCCGATGTACACCGGGCCTTGGCGGAGGTTGATGGTGGCGCACTCGATGGTGGCACCGTCTTCGATGAACAGTTGCGAGCGGTCGCCCAAGATGGTGTTCGAGGGGTCGATGGGTGCGGAGACGCGACCGGCTGTGATGCGGTCGAAGTCCATGTGGAGCACGCGGTCGTTGAGGGTGAAGATGTCGTAGACATGCTGGAGGGCGAGCACCTCGCCGGGGTATTCGATGGTGGCTGAAGGGTTGGCACCGCGGTAAGCGATTTCGACATCGCCGGCCACAAGGCGTTCGCCGGGAGCGAGGGCGGCGGCAGCGGTGGCGATTTCGGCGGTGGCCATCACGTTGCCGGCCACGAAGAGCGTGTTGTCGTCGACATGGTCCGGCGCCGGGAAGAGTTCGCGCAGGTACTCGGCCGAGCCCCAGGCGTAGGTACCCGGCAGGAATGCCTGCCAACGTTCAGCCATGGTGTTGATACCCACGCGGATATCGCCCACCGGACGAGTGTAAGTAATCGGAAGGAGGTTGGGGCTCACATGGCCCGGATCATATACTACGATGCACATATTCTGTCGAAATTAGCGAACGGCCGACATTGGCCGCCTGAATCACAGTGCAAAATTACGAAAATTTCCGCGAAAAATGCTCGGAAAGAGAAAAAAATTTGGTCGGGTGGCAAAAAATGCTTAACTTTGCAGTCGCTAAGGCCGCCCGAATGGTGGAATGGTAGACACGAGGGACTTAAAATCCCTTGGCCATTGCGGCTGTGCGGGTTCGAGTCCCGCTTCGGGCACTGCGGAGGCTGCAACCGGTGGTTGCGGCCTCCGTTGCTAATTGGGCTAATTGGCCTAATGGGGCGAATGGGGCGAATTGGGCTAATTGGACCAATTGGGCTAATTGGGCTAATTGGGCTAATTCTGAAATATAGGCGGGATTTTTTTGTGGGATTGGGGAATTATTGCTATATTTGCGGAAAATTCTTTTTAACAGTAATATGATAATGAATATGATGGCTTTTTTGGGCAATCTGCGTGGATTTGAGTGGATAATCATCCTTGTGGTGGTGTTGCTGCTGTTTGGCGGCAAAAAGATACCGGAGTTGATGCGTGGCATCGGCAAGGGTGTGCACTCGTTCAAGCAGGGGCTCAACGAGGCTCGCGAGGAAATCAATAAGCCCGTGGAAGGCGACGACGGCCAAAAGCCGACGGAAGAAAAGAAATAAGCCTTGGCCGGGAAGGAGATGTCGTTCTGGGAGCACTTGGAGGCGTTGCGCCGAGTGCTGTTCCGCATAGCTGCCGTGGTGTTTGTCTTCGGCATTGCGGCGTTTTGCCTGATGCCGTGGATATTCGAGAATGTGGTGATGGGTCCGTGTCACGCGTCGTTTCCCACCTACAGACTGTTAGAGCACCTTGGCGGCATGGGCATCTTTGCGCCTGAAGGGGCCACGTTGGAGTTCCAACCGGAGTTGATTACCACCGAGTTGGCCAGTCAGTTTTTCATGCACGTGTCGGCCTCGTGTTGGGCGGCCGCCATCGCCGCATTTCCGGTGATTATCTACCAGCTGTGGAGCTTCATTGCGCCGGGGCTGTATCCTCACGAGCGGCGCGGAGCCGTGCGGGCGTTCTTTGCCGGCAATATCATGTTCTACATCGGCGCAGCGGTGGGTTACTTTGTGGTGTTCCCGCTTGCGTTGCGTTTCTTGGCCACTTACAGTCTTAGCAGCGTGATTCATCCGATGATAACGCTGGAGTCATACATGGACAACTTCTTCATGCTCCTGTTGGCTATGGGCGCAGTGTTCGAGTTGCCCTTGGTGGCGTGGCTGTTGGGCAAAGCCGGACTGTTGACGCGCGGCTTCTTCAGCCGCTGGCGCCGTCATGCCATCGTGGCGCTGCTGATTGCGGCCGCACTGATAACCCCCACGGGCGACCCGTTCACCCTGTCGGTGGTGTTCTTCCCCCTGTACGCCCTGTGGGAGTTCGGAGCGCTGCTCGTACCCAAATCCAAACCCGAATCCAGCAAAAACACATCTAACTGAGCATTCACATCATACTTTGCATTTGCGCTATTCAGATGCAAAAAAGTTTTCTTGCAAGGCGTTCAACCTTTTTTGATTTTTGAAAAAATACGAATCCTGCGACAGTAAGTATATCGATGTAATTCGTCAACATTAACATATTTTCGAATTGCTGTATCGGATTTTGGCACATTAGTAACCTTACTTTTGCGTCTTGCTTTATGATTGCAAATTTTTTATTGTTGGTTTTTCAAAATTATTTCGTAAATTTGCACTTTAAAGCAAAAAAGGCCGCAATAATAACATTATAATACCCATAAAAATACTTTAACGTAGCTACGATTAGTTTGGTCTACTAATTAGGCGCTACGATTAAGTCCTCTTGTAGTATTTATGCTTGACAAAAAAGTAAGGTTTATCGACTTATTTGCCGGTATTGGAGGCATACGCACCGGATTATCGCAAGCTCTGATAGATGCCGGATACGAGCCACAGTGCGTTATGACTTCCGAGATAAAGCCATACGCAATAAAAGTCCTTAAAGATAATTATCCACACGACAAATTAGTAGGCGACATTACGCAGGTCGCCTCTAACGACGTGCCTGACTTTGATATTCTTTGCGCTGGATTTCCGTGTCAAGCATTCTCTACTGCAGGAAAACGGCAGGGATTTGCTGATACTCGTGGCACTTTATTTTTTGAAGTAGAGCGTATTCTTCGTGATAAAAAACCGCAAGGATTTATTTTGGAGAATGTCGAAGGCCTTGTAAATCATGATGGTGATCGCACCCTCAACGTTATCATCACCAGCCTAATTAATTTGGGCTATCAAGTTGAATACAAAGTGCTTAACTCAACCGATTTTGGTGTTCCACAAGAGCGTAAGCGTATTTACATCGTGGGAACATTTTGCGAAAAACCTAATCTTGAAAACTTCCCAAAATCATCAAAGACTGTAGGCGAAATACTTGAATCCGGAAAGCCCACTGCAAAAAGTCCTTTCATTGAACTATTGTTAAAGCATTACACCATTGAAGAACTTTATGATAGGTCAATCAAAGATAAGCGAGGCGGTGATTCCAATATTCATTCTTGGGACATAGAATTAAAAGGTGCTGTATCACCGGAGCAGAAGCGACTTTTGGATTGCATACTACGAGAACGACGCAAAAAGAAGTGGGCGGAAGAAATAGGCATTGATTGGATGGATGGCATGCCACTAACTACAAAACAAATATCCTCATTTTTTAATCATCCGCAGTTACAACCAATGCTGGATGATTTAACGAGAAAAGGGTATTTAAAACTGGAACATCCTAAGAAGAAAATGTCAATTACCGATCTTTTTGGGAATACCACCACAAGCCGCCAACCCGACACCTCGATTCCAAAAGGTTATAACATTGTAGCCGGTAAATTGAGTTTTGAAATTAGTAAAGTGCTCGGGCCAAACACCATAGCTCCAACATTAGTAGCTATGGATATGCAAAAACTGTATGTATCAGATTGTGGTGGGCTGCGCCGTTTAACACTTCGTGAGGGTCTGCGATTATTCGGTTATCCGGAAACAATGCAGCTTAATGTATCCGAGAAGGATGGTTATGACCTCTTAGGTAATACTGTTGTTGTTCCGGTAATTAAAGCTGTTGCCTCTCGCTTAATTAACGCAATAAATAAATCAAATAATGGATAATCCCATGAAACTTACTGCCGAAGAAGTTTTCGATCGGCTTATTAACGTTGATAAAATTAAATCTGCAGAAGGACAGATTCGCTTTTTTCTTGGCAATGTTGATATTATTGTCAAGCAAAAAGATGTTGTAGGAAACATCATTCAAGAATGGCTGGAAGGTTGGCTTCGAAAGAACAACATTTCATTCTCCTGCAATCCAAACACCCAAATGCCTCCTGACATCTTTCTTGATCCTGAAGACCACACTGAAAATCTTCTTGAAGTGAAAGCATTTAATCGCCAAGCCTCTCCAGGATTTGACATTGCTGATTTCAAAGCCTACGCTCGTGAAATACTCGAGTCCCCATATATGCTTCACACAAAATATCTTATCTTCGGATACAAGATGTCCGACGATGGGATTGTAACAATACAAGACCTGTGGCTTAAAAACGTTTGGGAAATCTGTCGTTCTATGAGCCGTTGGGCCTTAAACGTGCAATACAAAAATCATGTTATTCACAAAATCCGCCCCGCGACATGGTATGCAAACCGAAGCAATTATCCGCTCTTTCAATCGCTTGAGCACTACCTCTCTGCAATTGGAGAAACATTGTTTGGATACCCTGATACTCATGAATTAGCAATAGGGTGGCGTCGTAAAGTGGCTGACGCTTATTTTGCAAAATACGGCATCAAGCTTCGGATTCCGCGTTGGGAAGATATTGAACACATCTACCAACCTGAAAACGAGAAGTAGCATCATCCATAAAACACTACGCATTCATTTATATTGCAATATGCTCAGGCGTGTTGTTAAAGAATGCTTCCTATGAAAGCATATCTACTACCTAATATCTGATACCTTATGAAAAAGATTGGCTTACTGCCGCGCATTTTGATTGCGATTGCTTTGGGCATCGGCGCCGGGTTTGTTCTGCCGGAATGGGCGGGACGTATCTTCGCTACGTTCAACGAGATTTTTTCCGAGTTTCTGTCGTTCATCATTCCGCTGCTGATTTTGGGATTGGTGGCACCGGCGATTGCCGACTTGGGCAAGAGCGCGGGTAAGATGCTGGTGGTGACTGTGGCTATCGCTTACGTGATGAGCGTGGCGGTGGGTATGTTCACCTACGGCGTGTCGTGTGTGACCTTTCCGAGCATCGTGCAGGCGGGTGCGGTGAGCAGCGCTCCGGCGCGGGAGCTGACCACCTACTTCGGGCTGGACATTCCACCGGTGATGACTGTGATGACCGCGTTGGTATTAGCCTTCACCCTCGGCTTGGGTGCGGCCCGCTTGGAACAGGGCGGACTGCGGCGCGGACTGGATGATTTGCGCAAGGTGATTGTGATGGTGATTGGCAACGTGCTGATTCCGCTTTTACCTCTCTATATCTTCGGCATCTTCATGAACATCGCTTACAGCGGTACGGCAGGCACGGTGATTGCCACTTTCGCGGGCATCATCGGCGTGATAATCGCTATGCAAGTGGTGGTGTTGTTGCTGCAGTTCTCCATTGCGTCGCTGTTCAGCGGTTTGAATCCGCTGAAAGCTCTGTGGCGGATGATGCCGGCCTACTTCACAGCATTGGGGACGCAGTCGTCGGCGGCAACCATACCGGTGACCTTGCGGCAGACCGTTTCGTTAGGTGTTGACCCCAATGTGGCGGGATTCACCGTGCCGCTATGCGCCACCATCCACATGTCGGGCTCGATTATGAAGATAGTGTCGTGCTCGATAGCTATTTTGATGCTGTCGGGCGGCGAGTACTCCTTCGGGCTGTATGCAGGCTTCATCGCCATGCTGGCCATCACCATTGTGGCCGCGCCGGGTGTGCCCGGTGGCGCTATTATGGCCTCGTTGGGCTTGCTCAGCTCGATGTTGGGCTTCACCGATGCCGACAACGCGTTGATGATAGCCATCTACATCGCTATCGACAGCTTCGGCACCGCCTGCAATGTCACCGGCGATGCGGCCATCACCCAAATCGTGGACCGCATCTTCCGCGGCCAAGCGGTGAAGGCTTGAGTTTGAATTTTCTAACCGTTACACAATTATATAATGAAAACACTTTTGAAACTATTACTGATTGCCGTGATGCTGTGCGGCTCGGCTTGGGATGCTTCGGCGCTCAAGCGCGAGATGCGCTCGGTGTGGATGGCGGGTATGGGCATCGACTGGCCACGTACCACCGGCACCTCCGCTTCCGCTCAAGCAGCGGCCAAGAAAGAGCTAACCGACTACCTCGACTCGTACCAACGCGAGAACTTCACCGGCGTGTGCATCCACGTGCGCCCGTTGGCCGACGCTTACTACCGCTCCACTTTGGAGCCGTGGAGCGCTTCGGTGTCGGGCAAACGCGGCACAGACCCGGGCTGGGACCCGTTGGAATTCGCTGTGGAAGAATGTCACAAGCGCGGGTTGGAATGTTACGCATGGGTCAACCCCTTCCGTATCACCGCCTCCGGCGCCACCTACACAGACGACTTCTACAAGCAGTGGGAGGCTAACGGCTGGATTCTGACCTCCGGCGACTGGAAAATCTTCAACCCGGCGTTGGAAGGCGCTCGCCAACACAGCCTCGACGTTATCAAGGAGATTTACACCAACTATGCCATCGACGGCATGCTGTTCGACGACTACTTCTACCCCGGCTCGGGCATGGCCTCCGACTCCTCGGCCGGCGACTACCAGCTGTGGAAGGATTCCGGCACCACGATGAGCATTGCCGACTGGCGTCGCAACAATGTAAACACCTTTGTGCAAGCAGTTTACGACCAAATCCAGACTGACCGTCCCGATATGCGATTCGGCATCGGTCCGGCCGGTGTGAGCGGCACGTCGGCATCGAAATACGGTCTGAGCGGCCCGGGCGTGGGCAGCGACTGGCCTTACAGCAAGATTTACTGCGACCCGTTGGCATGGATGGCCGACGGCTCCATCGACTTCATCGCACCGCAGATTTACTGGTCGCGCGACAACGCTTCCGCACCTTACACCCCGCTGTGCGAGTGGTGGAGCATGGTGGCCAACCACTTCGGTATCCACAACTACGTGAGCATCGCGGCGTACAAGGTGACCACCGACGAGTTTGGCGGCAACAACTCCGCCGGTTGGTCGGAAATCGCCGAGCAGGTGAGCCTGTGCCGCGCCCATGCCGGCGAGAGCAACGCTCCCGGCCAGATTTATTACAGTGCACGCTTCATCGACGGCCCGTCGTACAAGGGCTTGGGCGACTACCTGCTGGATAACCGCTACACCACCCCGGTGCTGTCGCCGGCGGTGACTTGGAAGGAGCATCCGACCTACCCGGCTGTGGACGCTGCTCGCCTGAGCGACGGCAAGCTGCTGTGGAGCGCTCCCGAGGCCGAGGAGAACGCTATCATCCGCTACACGGTGTACGCTATTCCCTTGAGTGTCAACTACAACGATGCTATGGCTGAGGACGGCGACGGCATCGACGGTCAATACCTGTTGGGCGTGACCTACGAGCCGAGCTACACACTTCCGGCCGAGGTGCAAGGCAACTTCTGGTACGCTGTGTGCGTGTTCGACGGCTACTCGATTGAGTACGCTCCGGCACTGGTCAACTACACCGGCGAGCAGTCGGGCAAGCCCGAGTTGCTCACTCCGGCCACCGACGGCACCGTGGCCGACTGGGACTTCACCATGACTTGGAGCGAGGTGCCGGGTGCTACCTACACCGCCCAAATTGCCCGCGACGTGAACTTCTCGTCCATCATCATGGAACAGAAGGACATCGAAGGCACTTCGGCCACCTTCGCATTGGATAAATTCAACAATAACACGTTGAGTTACTGTCGAGTAGTGGCGTCAGAGCCGTTGAAATTGGTTAACTACTCCGACGTGCGCTCGTTCTATTCGCCCACTCGCACCACACCGGCGCAACCGGCGCTGCTCAACCATGTGGAAGGCGAGACAGTCAGCGACAGCTACACCACCTTCAATTGGGAGGCCGTGAAGGATGCTGAGACGTACATTGTGATGATTGCGCGCGATGGCGACTTCTACAACCCGGTGTTCAAGCAGTCGGTGAAGGCTCCGACCACCGAGGTGACCCTGCCGACGGCCTCGTTGGGCTACGGCGCGTTCGCTTGGCGCGTGTGGGCTTACGGCAGCCGCTTCAACGCTGTGGGGTCGAACGACGGCCTGTTCACCATCGCCGAACCGGCATTGGGCAGCTATGAAGAGGGTTACACCATCGTCACCGACCCGGCTGAGTACGGTGTCACTGCCGATTGCGGCATCGAAAGCTTGTGGATGCGTACCACCGCCTTGGGCAACATCGCCTTCGACGACAACGGCTCGCTCAACCGCAGTATGGCCGCCTCGCGCGACTTCGTGTTCGTGGCCGGCCGTTCGGCCAACAGCGAAGATGCTGACATCTACATCGACCAGTACAGTCTGCGCACCGGCGAGCACCTGCGCCGCATTGCACTGTCGGACGAGGGCAAGGTGCCTTCGCTGCCGTGCAACACAGTGCTGATTGACGAGGCCGGCCACCTGTGCATCGCCAACCAAACCACCAAAGCCACCTCGAACCATATCTACCTGTACCAAGTGGAGTTAGGCACCGGCCAACTCACCCTATTGGCCGACTTGCGCGGCTCCAAGACCGTGGTGACACGCATCGACCACATCGCGCTGTATGGAGACGTGACTTCGAGCGAATACTACGTGTACGGGGCAGTGTCGGGCAAGGGCCACGTGGCTCGCTGGACCGTCACCGATGAGGAAGGCGCCGAACCCGTGTGCGAGGTCATCAAGGTGAGCGAATTCACCTCCGGCGCATCCACCTTCGGCATCGCGCCGATGGTGTACGCAGTGGATGAGGACCTGTTCGTGGTCGATGGCGGCAACACCGCTCCGGCCATGTACTCGTTTGATGATAACAAGCTGTTGGCCAAGGCTTTCGACGAATCGCAAGCGGTGGCCGTGAGCGAAAACGGCTTCTGTGCGGGCGAGTTCGGCGAGGAAATGCTTGCGGCTTACCCCTGCACTACACCGGCCGATGGCGCACAGTTCGCCATCGCCAACATCAGCGAGGTGCCCACCCTGCTGTGGACCGTGCCCGCTGCCGGTTTGGGCACCACCGACTCCGGCACCAACGCCGCTCCCACCGCCGTGGTAGAGATGGCCGACGGCACCGTGGTTGTGGTTTATAGTCCCGGCAACGGTCTCGCCGCCTACCGCATCACCGATGGCGCAGGCATCACAGACATCACCACCGACACAGTGAGCTATCGCCTTGACGGACCGACGCTTACCCTGAGCCAAGCCGCCGCCGTGGAAATCTACACCGCCGCCGGCCAACTGCTCACTCGCACCACAGCCGACCGCGCCACCCTGCCCGCTGCCGGCCTCTACATCGCCGTCATCGACGGGCGCGCGCACAAGCTGCTGGCTCGCTAACGACCACGCGACCACCCGCATACAGCCCCCTCCGCTCCCCACAGGCGGCGGGGGTTGTCTTTACCCGAGCAGGAGCTTGAAGCGGATGCGAAAAGGCTCCGTGCGAACGGCGGGCAGGCGGCTTGCTCCGAGAAATCTGCTGAATCTGCGTGAGATTTCCCTGCGCCGGGGAGCGCTTCGGAAAAAATCTCCGCAAATCTGCGTGGGAGTTTGGCGAAGATTTTGTAACTTTGCAGAAAATTTTGATGCAAATGGATGTAGATAAGCGATATATGGCTCGGGCGCTGCAATTGGCGGCTGCCGGCATGGGCAACGCCTCGCCCAACCCGATGGTTGGGGCGGTGGTGGTGTCTCCGGCCAGGTCGATTATCGGCGAAGGTTATCACCGGCGCTGCGGCGGACCGCATGCCGAGGTAAACGCCATCGCGTCGGTGCGTCGACGAGAGCTGTTGGCGCAATCCACGGTGTACGTGACGCTCGAACCGTGTTCGCACTATGGCAAGACGCCACCGTGTGCCAAGTTGCTGATTGAGAGCAATGTGCGACGTGTGGTGGTGGGCTGTGCCGACCCCTTTCCGCAGGTGGCGGGACGGGGTGTGGCCATGCTTCGTGCTGCGGGCATCGAGGTGGTGGAAGGGGTGATGGAGGCCGAGTGTCGCGCGTTGAATGCTCGTTTCATGACCGCTCACACGTTGCAGCGGCCGTGGGTCACGCTGAAGTGGGCGCAGAGTGCCGACGGTTTCCTCGACGATGACCGACCCGAGGGGCATCCGTATCGCTTCTCCAACGCGCTCACCACATTCACCGCTCACCGTCTGCGCGCTTTGCACGACGCTATCTTGGTAGGCAGTGGCACCATGGTGGCCGACCGACCGCACTTGGATTGTCGCTGTTGGTCGGGGCACAACCCGCAACCGGTGGTACTCGACCGCAGTCATAGGCTCAACCCCGCGGACTTCACAACCGTCGTGCCGCCCATCGTGCTCGATTGCAACTCCTTAGCGGATGATTTGCACGAGCTCTACCGCCGCGGCATCACCTCGGTGTTGGTGGAAGG
>JBJEKG010000168.1:0-12098 GCA_051878535.1 Muribaculaceae bacterium | reverse complement strand
GAGGCACTTCCGAGGGGTTGAGGATGGTGAACTCGGTGGCGAGGATTTCGATGTCGCCGGTGGGCATCTTTGGATTCTTGGCGGTGCGTTCGGCCACTTTGCCTTTGACTTGAACCACGTATTCGCGGCCGAGGTGGTTGGCTTGTTCGGTCAGTTCGGCATTATCTTCCGAGAGGAACACCACTTGGGTGATGCCATAGCGGTCGCGCAGGTCCACGAAGACCATGCCGCCCATTCTGCGGACGCGTTGCACCCAGCCGGCCAGCGTAACCTGTTGGCCAACGTTTTCGATGCGCAATTCGCCGCAAGTATTTGTTCTAAACATTGTTATGAAGCGTTTTGTAGTGAGTATTCGATTTAAACGTACAAAGTTACGAAGAATTTGGTGAATACGCATCATTCGCGGCCAAAAAAATGCAAGAATTTTTTGCGGTTGCATCAAAAATGAAAGTGTGTCAAAAGTTTGTCGTGAGAAACACAGCGTGCAAAGGACTCACAGGAGAACAGGAGATTCAACAGGAGACCAAGAATTATATTATTGGTATTCAATTAATTACATCTTGTTTCCTGTTGAATATCCTCCTCTTCTGTGGATTTTTTGCGAACTTTCGACAGACTGTGTTCGGATTCAGAACTTTTGGCTCAGTCTCAGTATGGATGTTTACGACGGCCTTTATTTCACTGTCAGAAATCCAATTTCGCTATCGTTAACCGTCTGATAGAATTCTCTGACCTTATCAGAAAGGTAGTTGTGTTGGAACACCTCTTGATATTGCAGTAGTTGGGGCACAATTGTCAGGTTTAGTTCGCGCTTATTCAAGACTTCTGTGATAGCCTCCTTTATCGCGTTCGAGTTTTCAAATACCGACTTATACAATACGTTGTATTTTTCGAATTTTTCGTTATCGCAATTGAAAACGATTGATGCGAACTTGATTTCCGAGGCATTATCCAAGAGGCTTTGGTCATACGCTTCATTGCCTTTCGCTTGTTCGCTTGCCGGGCCTGTAGCTATTCCGAGCAAATGGCTAAAGGCTTGTTTGATACCGTGTAGATAGTCGGTTGTTTTTTTGCCTGTCGACAACCGGATTTTTTCTACGATGTATGGTTCTTTATGAGTTTTGTCCGGCTTATTGCGTACATCAACTAAGTCGGAAGAAAAAGTGAAAGTACATTTCTTGAAAAGGATGTCGTAGAATTTTTCATATCTTTCCGTCGAAAGTTCTACTTTTCCACCGGTGAGATATTCGGTGAACTTCGACTCAAGAAACAGAAGTTTCTTTCGGTTTTCGCCCATCAGAAGCACGTCGATGTTTGACGGCTTGCCCAAAGAAGCATCAATTACATCATTCTTCACCTCAAACATCACCTCATCATAGAGAGTTCCATCGATTGTAATGGGATGATTAGCCACGTCGTTGAAGCAAAGGAATGCCAGCAAAGCCGACGAATGAAGAGTTAAGATTCTTTCTTTTTCGTTGCCATCGCCGCTTGCAGCTGCGTTGAAGAGGTTACGAGTGGTTTCGCTAAGGCCGAAGATTCTTTGAAGAGTTGCAAATGCATCTTCTCCTTCCTTGGATTTGAAGCTCATTGACCATTTGGATTTCTCGTGAGTGCGTCTATTTTCAGTAGGGGTCAATTCTACTTGACTAATAGACTTGGCACTCGCAAGAGCCGTCGCAATGGATTCTTGTGTTTTTGCCATAGTTTTACATTTTTATGTTTATTATTTCATTTAGAGTTACTCATGATATATTGTTTAAAGGATGCCTTAATCCAATACTGTGCATAGCTGATGAATTTAAAGCCTGTAGTTGCATCATACTTCTCGGCGGCGTGGAGCAGACCCTTATTGCCTTCAGCAATAAGTTCTGCGGCCGACCGGCTTTCGTCGGCATATCGGTCAACTATCGCGCGGACAAATCGGCGATTTACGAGCAACAGTTTTTGTTTTGCGGCCTCGCAGTCGTCGGGCGACTGCTGAATTTGCTTGATGAGAGCAACCTCCTCTTCAAGCGTGATGAGTTCTTCGCGATTTACTTCTTGCAGTCCATTCATATTTGCTGTTATTGTTGGGATTATTCAGTTTGTTTACAGTGATTTCAAAAAAATAAAGCCTTCTATATATTATACGATTAAAGATTTCGATATTTGTATCTTTTTGTTAAAATTTGGAGATAAAAGGCCTCCTCGATCGATTTAAAAATCAAGAACTGCTTTAATATCAATTGAGTATATATCAAGCGTGAATTAACATCATATAACTTCCATTATAGGTATTTAACTAAAAATTGGCATAACGGTTTGCGGCGGAGGCTTCCGCAGACCCCGCAGCCCCACAAAATGGCACGAAGCGCAGGGCAAGCGAAGCGGACGGAGCACTCGTGGCAGGAGACGCTCCGCGCCACCAGCCACGGGTTAACCCCCGGAGAAGAAACTGTGTCAAAAGTCGAAAATCAAAAAATTTCCAACTGTGTCGCCCGTCCTGTATGCCGAGGCAAGCCTCGGCTCTTGTAGACATCTGATTATCAATGAATTAAATCCTGTGCTCCTGTTAAATCTCCTGTGCTCCTGTGAATTTTTTCGCCCACATTCGACCGCGTCGGACTTTTGACATACTTTCAGCACCGCGGCGATTCGCTTCGCCGAATCGGCAGCGGGTGATGGTTGCCTCGCTAAAGCTTAGCGCCGAGGCGGAAATGCGGGTGGCGCAGTGAGCAAAATGCAGGCAGTTGATTTCTTTTTGGTGCTTTCGCGAATTGCAATATTGTAAAAATGCGGTGTTGGGGCGGCGGATGTCGTAACTTTGCGGTGTAAATCAATTATTAACCCTATAAACCCTTTTGATTATGCCAAGATATATTATCACCACCAAACACGTGCGCAACAGCAATGGTGTGCGCATCGAACCGGGCATGAGCGTGGAAGTCGTGACCCAATCGCTGAGCAACCCGGTCACCACCAACGGCGGCGCGGCCGTGGCCAACGCCTTCATGCGCATCTACGGCATCGACATCCGTCGCGCCGGCGCCCTCAACATGGCCGAACTCGAAGTTGAACGCATCAGCTAACCGCCTATGTTACAGAATCAATTCGCTAATATTGGCGACCACATGTTCGACAAGGACACCGCCAAAATCGTTCGCAGCCATGCCTTCTGGGGCGGGTTCATCATGGCACTCCCCGCCTTCGGCATCGACTGGCTTATCTTCGCTATAATCTTGTGGGATATGTACGCCTCGCTGAGCAAGCGTGCCGGTAAGCAGTTCGGTTGCGGTAGCGTTATCGTTGGCATAATCTCCAATTTAGTGGTAGGCATCGGCCTCGACCTGCTGCTGAGCTTCATA
Source organism: Muribaculaceae bacterium (assembly GCA_051878535.1). Classification (GTDB taxonomy): domain Bacteria; phylum Bacteroidota; class Bacteroidia; order Bacteroidales; family Muribaculaceae; genus CAG-873. The sequence continues at coordinate 8,751 of JBJEKG010000168.1, read as the reverse complement.
CCCGTGATTGGCTGGCTCGGCATCTTGTTCATCGTCTACCTTCAATTCTACTTCTCCGGCAAAGCTTATATTGAAACTTTAAAGAAAATGTGATGAATATCGATAGCACTCTCATTCGTTTGGCCAAAGAATTGGTCAAACTCCTTGATAAAACAGCCGACGAAAATCTTCCGCAAGAAATCGCCGACGTGGTAAAGCTTCACAGCAAATTGGCAGTTGGCTCGGCATGGATTCCACTGCCGGGTGCCGACTTAGCCGCCGGCGCCGCCTCAATCTGGGGCATGTACGCGCGCATCAACAGCAAGTTAGGCATCCCCTTCGGCGAAAATGTGATGAAATCCATCGGTTCCGGCGTGGCCACCAACTTGGTGAGCTATGTAGCTATGGCGGGATTGGCCAGCGCCATCAAATCGATTCCGGGAATCGGCACCGTCATTGGCACCGTTACCGCCGGTGTGTTGCTGTCGGCTTCGCTCTACGCTGTGACTATGACATCCGGCTGGATCTATCTCAAAGCACTCTGCGCCTTGGCCAAACAGAATGGCGGCAAGATCACCGGCGACGATCTCTCGGCCGCTGTTGATGATGTGCTCCAAGAAAAAGATGCCATCAAAGAATTCATGAACGAAGCAAAATCTTCATATAAAAAATAATAAGTGAGGTGATAGATTCCGCAACACGGCCACGTCATTAATAGCGTACAACATTTAACACATTAAAATTATGGCAAAAAAACTCTACAACCTCATCATCCTCGACCGCTCAGGCAGCATGACCTCCATCATCAACCCCACCATCGCCGGTGTGAACGAAACCCTCAGCACCATCCGCATGGCGCAGCAAAAAACCGACATCCAGCAATTGGTGACCTTGGTGAGCTTCTGCGGCTGCTCCACCACTGCCTTTTGCGACAATGTGAACATCTCTGAAGTGAAAGAGTTCACCCGCAAAGACTATCAGCCCTGCTGCAACACCCCGCTGTATGATGCCATCGGCGAAGCTGTCACCAAGCTCAAAGCGCAGGTGGCCAAAGAAGAGGATGCGTCGGTGTCGGTGACCATCATCACCGACGGCTACGAAAACTCCTCGCGCAAATGGAATCGTCACTCCATCAAAGCGCTGATTGAACTGCTCAAGGCCGAAGGGTGGCTATTTGCATTCATCGGCGCTAACCAGGACGTGGACCGAGTGGGTGATATGCTGTCGATCGACAACCGCCTGGCCTTCTCCACCGCGTCCGACGCAGAAGTCGACGCCATGTTCGTGCGCGAACGCGAATCGCGGATGGCCTACTGCTGTTGCATGGCAGCCGGCGAAGATTTGGAAGAAGCTCGCAGGAGCTACTTTAAAAAGAAATAACTTAAGCATCTGATCATCACAGAAGTATTTATCCGATAATCATTTCAATCTCAAAAAAGTTTGTGCAAATTTGTATTTCTCGCGAGAAAAGTATAAATTTGCACAAATTTAATTATCAATTACAAAAGCTTAATTTTCCACAGCTTGTGGAAGAATTTTATTCCGATTTTCTATGACTGCGAAAAATTTACTTGAGCAACTGCAAGGCCTGCTGCATCGATTAGAGGATGAAGCTCCGTACACCTATCTCGACGACTTATACGACGCCTCCGACGATGACTTTGATGAGGATGAAGGATTAGACTATACGGACTCTTGGGACGATGAGCCCAAGCGATCTATCCCATTTTTTTCGGGAGGCATTCTCGGTTTGAATTTAGTAGCCGGTGCCGCGGCAAGCTCCGGTATCTTTCCCGACAGAGACGAAGAGGAAGATGATTACGGCGAGCTCAACCGCAAAAGCCGTGCGGAACTTATGCAAATAATAAAGCAAGTAAAAGCCGCAGCCGAACGCAATGAGACTATCACCCCGGAGTTCCTCAGCCGATTATTGCGCCGCAAGTTCGTGAGCCCCTGCCGCGAATTGCCTGTACTGACCATCAACGCTCGCAACGAGCTATTTCTGCAAACCGACGAAGTAGTGATTGACCTGACACCGCAACGCCGCGCCTTCTATCTGCTGTTCTTGCTCAACCCCGATGGCATACGCATCACCAACTTGCAACGTTACCGCCGGCAGTTCACCGAAATCTACCGCATTATGGCCACACATTCCGACTTCCTACGTCCTGTCAAATCGCTATTCGATGATGATGATTCCAAGCACCGCAATTTTCGCAGCATGGTCAGCAACATCAACCGCGAACTCGGCCGCGTATTCGTCGACATAGAAATGATGGAGACATTCAAAATCGCCAACGTGGGCAATGGGCTTTTCCGCGTCAGACTTCCCAAAGGCCACCTTTTGATGCCGCAAACCGATAAGTGGAGAACTGTGTCGCAAATGTAAGCAGTTGGTCCGTTTGGCGCTTTTTTTGGCCAAATTTGGAAAAATTACACAAAAGTCTTGCGTAATTCAAATTAATTGCGTAATTTTGCACAAAATTTCAAATGCTTGGAGATAATCCTGCAAACCGACAAACAGGTATTCATCTCTAAGTGTTTTATTTTGAACGATTTACAGGTCATAGAGCTATTGATATGCCATGTGCGCATTGACGCATCGTAATTGGGATTATAAGCCCGCGGCAGTTCCACTCTCAAAATAAAGCTCTATGACCTGATTTTTTTATACAAATATAACTGTACAAATATGCAAACAACACTTACCTACAACGAAATAACCGACTACATCAAGGCTCACTATAACGTGAGCCCCGAATTCACATACGTGGATAGTTCCACCCTCAAGGCCCGGTGGAAGCCGGCCGCGTTCGTGCCGGCAGTGTCGGCCGAGCTGCACATCGAAAACTGCACCGCCGAGCAAGTCGTCGTTGATATCAATGTTGAAGGTGCTATTGGAGCAATCAGCAGCTTTTTCGGCAAGAAGCTCGGTCTGCTCGACATGCTCAAAGACTACCTGCCCAAGGGCGTGGATGTAGACACCACCTCCAACCACATCACTGCACACCTCCACCAAATCGAAGCACTGCAAAAGGTGCTGACCTATGCCGACCTCACCGCCATCACCTTCACCCCCACCGCCGCTACCCTCACCGCCCGCCTGAAGTAACCACCGGCGAGCAAGAGTTCGAAGCATATCCAAAAAGGCTCCGCACCAACCGCGCGAAGCCTTTTTGGACAGATTTTTTGGTGAATTTGCGACAAATATAGGGCGTGGGGGGGAGGTTAGCGGCGGTGGGTGCGGTAGGTGGTCATGGAGCGTTGGTGTGCGCGCTCCACGATGGGACGGAGGGTTTCGAGGTTGAGGTAGTCGACGGAGTTGTGGCCTATAGCGGGGATGGCTGAGCGGCGGAGTTGGGCGGCGTCGTCGCAGGCGATGCTGCGCCACTGTGGTGTGGGGCGGAGCTCGGCGGGGATGTCGGTGAGGGTGACGTGGTACACCGGAGCGCAGGGCGGGTAGCCTAAGGCGGCCCACATGTCGAGGCGCGAGGCATCGGCAGGGTTGTTGACCCCTTCCACCACGATGGAGGCGGTGGAGATGGGGCGCGGGATGAAGTCGGCATCGACCACGTACTGTGCGCCATTGGCGAGAAAGTCCTGCCCGAGGAGGCTGTGGTAGAACGAGCGCGAGAGGGTCTCGGTGAGCAATATGGGAGTGACTTGGCCGGTGGCGATGGCTTGGGCGCTGAGGCGGTAGGCGGTTTGATAGCGGACGTAGCCGTAGCCTTCGCCCTCGATGCCGGAGAAGGAGTAATTGGTGCGGATAAGCACGCCGGAGGGCTCGTCGTTGGCATCGAAGCGCGTCCACGCGTGGTCGGTGGTTTCGAAGTAGGCGGCACCGCCGTGGGCATCAATCACGCCGAAGTTGGCCTGCACACCCAAGGGCTTGGGGAGTGCGGCCAAAAGCGCTTCGAACTCGTCGACCGAAGCGCAGTGGCGCAGGGCTTCGGTCATAACCAGTGCTTCGCGGTCCACGTAGTCGGTGGTGTCGGGGGCGAGGTTGTACGAGGCCGTGTTCATAATGGCAAAGCCCACGTCGTTCATGCCCATCCACGCTTCGCGTAGCAGCGAATCGCCGGCGTTGAACAGGCCCACGTAGCCGTAGCAACCGTTGGCGGGTTGCACCCGTTGCAGGAAGTTGTTATCGGCACCGGTGTCGCGGTGTTTCCACAATAGAGGCCGCCCCGAAGCCGAGGCGCGGGCGCTCACAATCATCGAGGTGCAGGCATCGGCGCTACCTATTGCTGCCAATGCCACTATAATGAGGAATAATACTTTTTTCATACCGCAAAAGTAAGCAAATTTTGGCAAACCGCCAAATAAAAGAGATGGCGCGGCAAATTTTGTGGGCGAATCATTCTTCGGAGATGAGGTCGGAGACGGATTTTGTACAGAAAAGCGGGTATTTGATGGAAAAAGTGGTCGGAACTCTTGTTTTTCAAATTCAGATATTGTAACTTTGTGAAAAATTCTAAAAATCACAGATTATGAAAAAGTTTTTTCTTTGCTTAATGGCTGTGTTGATGACGATACCTGTTGTCAGTGCCCAGTTTTCTACCTACGCCGAATTCAAGGCCGCGATGTCGTCGGCCAACGAGATGTGCCCGATCGACCTGTCGCCATTAGGCTACATCACCTCGATTGAACTCACCGACAGTCCGCGGCAATTGACCTACACGGTAATCATAAACTCAACAATGGTGTCATACGAGGTGCTCAACGGTCAAAGACAGATGATGAAGAATAATGTGAAGCAAATGCTGTGCACCGACCAAATGAAAATCCTCATTAATCCATGTGTGCAACACCGAGTGTCGTTTTGCTTCCGCTATAAATGGCCCGATGGGAAGTTAATCGATATCACTTTCACCCCGAGCGAACTCAATACCATATACAACACTGAAGTGGATGATACTCAGGTTAGTCGGAATATGGTGGAGCAAATGATAGCCGGCGAATCGGCACAGTGCCCTATCAACCTTGGAAGCGGAATGACCGAGCAAAGTGTCTACCGTTTTGAGGATAACATCTACTATGAGATTCAGTTGGATGAAAGTATCTACGACATCGCATCATTGAATACTAATCAAAGCATGATGCGCCAGTATATGGAGGAGTTATTAACGACACCCGGTATGAAAGCTATGTTGGCTCACGTGGTAAATTGTGGCTATAACATCGTATTCTTATACGTAGGTAGCAACTCGGGCCGCACTTACGAAATGAAATTCACCAACACCGAACTTAAACGTATGCAACAATGAAAAAGTTAATTTTACTGCTATTGCCGCTGATGGTGGCAATGCTCTCGGCTTGCTCCGAAATGGATCAGCTCGACCGCGAAGTCGAGCAACTCAACAAACGATGCCCTATGTATGTGTCAATGGGTATGGAAATTACTGAAGTGAGTCGAAGCGACTCGGAATTGTTGATTGTTTGCACTGTGGATGAATCTTTAGCCGGCGAAGATGTGATAGATATGCTGGACGAAGCAGCAATCCAAATCCGAGCCGAACTCCGCGCCAGTCTGAAAAATGACAAGGATAATCGTAAGGTGGCAAAACTGTTGGCCGATAATAATATGGGCCTTGTATATGAGTACCGGGGCTCTATTACCGGCAAGTGTATGCGCGTGGTTTTCACTTCCTCCGACCTGCGCTCTATGTAATCGGTAGCATAATCCCGCCACCTCCGAGTTTGAGAGTTTTGCTCACTTCTCCAACTCGAATGTGTAGGGTTAAACTATGATCCTATTATCAAGAATTGTGGAAATGAATATAAAACAGTTTTTACTTTGGTTGTTGGCCTTTGTAATGTCAGTCCCGGCCACTTGTGCTCAAACTGCCGATTATGAGGCATTTAAGCGCGATGTAGTGATGTCTAATGCATCGTGCCCAATCGACCAATCTCCGTTGGGCTACATTGCGTCGATTGAAATTTTGGAGAGCCGCCATGCGCTCATATTCACCACGATGATAACCTCACCAATGATTACGTATGAGGCAATCAGTCCGCAGTATGATTCGATGAAGCAGAGCATTTCTCAAATGTTTGGGCTTGACCAGATGCGGCCATTGCTCGAGCCATGCGTGAAGTTCAAATTAGCGTTTATCTATCGTTTCAAATGGCAAACCGGTCAATCACTCGACTTCGAATACTCTGTGAAAGAGTTGACCGCAATTTTCAATGCCGATGCCGACCAAGCCCAAGTCATGCGTGATGTGGTGGAGCAGATGATCGTGCGCGAGAACGACCGTTGTCCGGTTGAAACGGAGAATGGTGTAACAGAGCAGAGTGTCTACCGCTTTGAGGAAAATATCTACTATGAGTTTATCGTGGATGAAGACAAATTCAATTTAGAGGACCTCATTACAAATAACGAATTATTCCGTCAAACTTTGGCAGAATCGTTTAAACAACCCGGCATGATTGTGACCATCCGAAATATTTATACCTGTGGCTACAACCTTGTGTTTCTGTACGTTGGAAGCGCCTCCGGCCGCGTATGCGAGTTGAAATTCACCAACGAAGAACTTGAACAAATAATACAATGAAAAAGTATCTTTTACTGCTATTGCCGCTGATGGTGGCAATGTTCGCGGCCTGCTCCGAAATGGATCAGATCGACCGCGAAATTGCGAGAATCAACAAATTATGTCCGTGGTCGATAGGCCACGGTGTTGAAATCACAGAGATAATCCGCACCGACGCTGAATTGGTGTATGTCTGCACCATAGATGAATCTGTTCTTGGCGATGATGCTATAGATCGGATGGAAGCATCTGCAAGTGATGTGCGCAAAGAAATTCGCGGCACAGTAGACACTGACAAGAATATGCGTAAGTTGGCAAAACTCTTGCTAAAGAATAATATGAGCCTTGTATATGAGTACAAAGGTTCAACCACCGGCAAGAGCATGCGCATAGAGTTTACGCCTGCCAACTTCCGAGCCATGAATCTCTAAGGTTATAGCGCTAAAACACGCGCAGCAGCGAAGTTGAAATCGCTGCTGCGCGTGTTTTTTTGTTTGAGGGTGAAGCCATCCTGCCGGTGAGGCGGGTGAGCAGCCGGGCGGGGGTGGTTAGCGGCCGAAGATGGCGTTGTATTTTTGCATTAGGCGGAGGAAGCGGAGGTCGTCGCGCAGGGCACCGGCGTTGATGAAGCCGTCGGTGTTGTTCATCCAGTTGTGGTTGTCGCTGTAGCCGGCTTGGAGGGAGCGCTCCACGCAGGCGATGGCGTTGTCGCTGTCGTCGCGCAGGGAGTAGAAGCAGGCGGCGTAGTAGTTGATGAGGCCGTCGTTGTCGACTGCTGTGGAGAGCACACGGTTAATCCAGGTGTCGGCTTCGGCGGTGCGGTCGAGGCGGAGGAGAGCGAAGCCGCGAAGCGAACGGATGTCGTCGTCGAGGTAGCCTTCGAGTTCAAGCACTTGCTCGTAGAACTGTGTGGCGGCGGTGGGCTTGTTCATGTAGGTCTCGAGCAGCCAAGCGCGGAGCATGTAGAGCTCGGGGTTGGAGGATTCAATCATGATGGCTTCGCCAAGGAGAGAGTTGGCTTGGTCGTAGTCGCCTTTGTCGATGTAGTTGAGCGACATTTCCACCAATCCGGGCACGTATTCGCGGTTGACGGCCACAGCTTGAGCGGCGGCTGCGATGGCTTCATCGTGGCGGTTGAGGGCGCGCAGGATTTTGGAACGGAGCACGTAGTAGTCGGCCACGTTGGTGGTCATGCTGAGGGCTTGGTTCACGCGGTCGAGGGCTTCATCGTAGCGGCTGAGGCCGAGGAGGCACCAGCCGGTGGAGGCGTAGATGCCGTGGTAGTCGTAGAGGCGTTGGTCGATGATGGCTTCGAAGTCGTCGATGGCCGAGAGGTAGTTGAAGTGGGCTTGGGCGATGGTGGCGCGTAGATAGCGGTAGAGGCCGTTCTGCGGGGCGAGGCTCACGGCGTTGGACAGGCCGGCCATGGTCACGGCGTAGTTAGTGTTGCCGTATTCCACCAGCGCAGCCACGGCTTTGGAGTCGTTGGGGTTGAGCGAGATGGCCAACAGAAGGTCCTCGACGGCACCATTGTGGTTGGCCATCATCTTGCGCACGGCGGCGCGGCGGATGTACACCTCGGGGTTGTTGGGGTCGGTTTGCACGGCGCGTTCGAGGTAGTCGTTGGCGATGCCTATGTTGTTCTCTTTGACGGCGCACCGAGCCATACCCAACAGGCCTTCGACGCAGTTGGGGCGCATGCGGAGCATGCGTTGGTAGTCGGCTTTGGCCTCGGATATGTTTTCGAGGGTGAAGTTGGTGTTGGCGCGTTGGTTGTAAGCGGCAAACGATTCGGCATTGAGAGCGATGGCGGAGTTGAGGTCGGCCAAGGCCATCTGCGGGCGTCCGGTTTGGTTGTAGATACCGGCGCGAATCATGTAGGCTTGGAAGCGCAGGTCGGTGTCGGAGGTTGGAGCGTAGCGCAGCGCTTGGTTCATGTCTTCGAGCGCGCGCATATATTCGTCGTGGCGATAATACTCGTTGCCGCGGCGGAAGTAGGTGAGGTAGTCTTGCGGGTTGGCTTGCAGCTGGCGGTCGTAGGTTTGAATCACGGCCAAGGTGATGGGGTTGTCGATGACAGCGTGAGCTGATAAAGGAGTGAGAGCGGAAACGGCCACTGCGGCCACCAATATTTTGCAGAATTTGTTCATTGTCGTGCGGTAGAATTGATTTCAACGTGCAAAGTTACAGAATTTTGCGCAGAGCACCAAAATTGCGCGCGATTTTTAGGCATTTT
>JBJEKG010000167.1:0-12146 GCA_051878535.1 Muribaculaceae bacterium | reverse complement strand
ATGTTCCTTGAGACGGGCGGTTTCGCGAGTGATGTGTTCCACTGCCTTCAGCTTGGCTGCTTTAAGGCTCGCTTGCAGCGGTTCAAGATAATCTCTTGCTACATCAGCCATTTCAACGTAGCTCACATTGTTCGGCACCCACTTTTTATAGGACTCTACAGTGTAATCGTCTACCAAGCCAAAGGTAAAGAAGCTGGCTGCTTTTCTTAAGAACCCACCCTCTTTACGACGTGTAGCCCACGTATAATGGCCTTCGTCTTTCGTTTCGGTGTTGTCATTCATGATTTGGGTCAGGTTTGCCAATGAGGCTGAAACCAAGCTCATAGGATTGAATGTCAACGAACCGGTGCTTACACCCATATTCAACGCAGCAAGATGCTTCTTGTACTCATCCACAATTTTGGTCAAGGTCGTTTTGTAAGCCTTATCCAAAATTTTGTCCATTTCCACTTTGATTTGCATCGTGATAGCTTTTGCCTGATTTTCCAAGTCCTTACACATAGTCAGCGCTTCGGATTTGGTTACACGGCTTTTGCCCGACATCATGGAATTGATTTTGTTGCGTACATTTTCCAAGTATGTCGATACCTCACGTTCTACGTTCTGTACCAAATCTATCTTATCGATTTCTTTGGAAGTGGTTTTTGCTTGGCGAGCAGAGTCAATGTTTCTCTGGATTTGCTCAATCTGGCGTTGAAGTTTTGAAGCTTCTGCTTTATCTTTAGAAATACGGTCTTGCACGGATGCAATGGCAGCCATTTCTTCCAAGGCGCCATTGAAGGATTGCACCAAATCCATCACTTTCTGAGTACGAGCATACTTATTTACGTACATACAGATAGCCTGCTCGATGGAAACGATACCGGTGTGTATTTCAGTTTGGGTGTCGCCTTCTAATTCCGCAGCCGCTTCAAGCCATTGGTCGATGGTGCGCTTTACACTCTGCGGAAGATTTGAGAAGTCATAATAGCCTTCAAAGCGCATTTCCTCATATTTCCGGCTACGTTTTTTAAATGTGTCGTATTCAGGGGCATCATCGTCATCATCACCGGCCTCTAATTCACGAAGTTGAAGAGCAGGTAAAGATGCCACCGGGAACAGGTTCGGGTTGTGTATCCCACGGGCTTCAAGGCCTTTTTTTGCTTCTTGAAGTGCTCGTATTATGCATCCCACACCATCACCTTTATCGTTTGGCTTGTAACTATCCATCTTGTTGACAGCAAAGATGAAGCGCTCGCGGCTCTGTTTACCACCCTTGGCCATTTGCTCGCAAATGTAGTCAAGGAATAATTTTTCATCGTTAATGCCGAGCTGGGTGCCATTCATCACAAACAGAACCAACGACTTATCCGAGTTAGCAATCATGCCGTATGTCATTTCCTTGTGATGTTCGTCACGTGAGTTGTTCGGCCCCGGAGTGTCAACCAGCACCAGCTTCATACCAGTGGATTTTACAAAGGGGATCTTACCAAGTATCTCGACCGCAGAGATGCGTTCATCAGCATTAAGCTTCTTCATCACCTCAAGGGTTACTCGTTCAACAGTCTCAACCTTATTGCCGCTCTTATCGTATGCTACGGCAGAGAAGTGATCACTTTCGGTGTCAACAATCTTCACGATGGTAGCAGTAGTCGCTTCATTCGCTGCCGGCATAAGTTGCTGACCTAACAGAGCATTGATTAAGGTAGATTTACCCGAGCTCATTGTAGCTACAACGTTGATTTCGAATCGAGAATCTTTTGCCTTCTCGAAGGCCTTCACGATAGCTTCCGCTCTCAACTCGGGCACATCCTCTTTGGCTTGGATATCTGCCCAGATTTTATCGATGGTACTTTCCACGTCATCGATATTTTTGGTAGCATGAAGCTTGCACTTGGCTCTTATTCCGGTGCCATAAGCCTCGATAGCTGCGACTACATCATTGTAGTCTGTTTCTGTGCCTGTGAAATCGATTTCAAAGTTGCAATCGCGATACTCATCGATAAGTATCTGAGGCAATCTTTCGACCCACTCTTGCAAACGCAATTTAGGCACATTCAAGGCACTGTCCGATTTCGGTGCCTTGCCATCAACCATTATCAGTGTTGTTATCTGATAAGGGTTGTACTTGATTTGTACCTTTTTCATCTGTTATTATTTTAGTAGTTTTAGGATTTCCTTTTCAAGGAAGATTATTCCCGATTTTTCAAGTTCATTATTGGATGGAGCCGCTACGTAGGATTGAAGATCATAATACTTCTTACCAAAGCGCTTCCGCATCAATTCCAGTTCAAACTGCTCATCCTCGTCCAAAGAATCTTCTCGCCTGAGCAGATAAGCAAATTGTGCCGAGATAGGGAAGACTTTGGGCGACTTAAAGCCAATACTCTGAAGCTCTCGGCGGTAGTCGTTAATCATCTTCATGATATTGTCCTCTTTCCGGCTGAATTTATCCAGCCGGTTGAGCACAAATAGAACCGGAGCCTTCGCCTTTGATCGAAGCAACTCAAGCAATCGTCGCTCATCACAGGTGCCATTATATTGCCCGTTTGATATGAAGAGTATATAATCATAGTCTCCACTCTCGATGGCTTCGGAAGTGATCGAACCATGCTTCACATCAAACGAGTTATTCACCCCCGGAGTATCTATCAAGCAAATACGGCTTTTGCGGAGAAACGAATTAAAGTTAAATGCGATTTCCGATGTTTCATCACTCGAATGCGAATCCGGATTGCTATCATAACCGAGATGGTCAGAGTAGGCGATAGTGATTCCATCAGGGACACGCTTATTCCATATACGGCAATTACGCGAAGTGCATGCGCCTGTCATTACACGATTAAAGGTATGACCGGTCAGAGCATTGATAAGCGTGGATTTCCCTGCCGATACGGTAGCGACCACCAATATCTTTGTACAATATCGATTGTTAAACTCGCGGTTCTTTCTCCTATGTTGAAGAAGTGCATATTCAACTTTTAATTTACCTATGCCATTGGCAAAAAATTTGTATGTATTTGCGAGCGATTTTTTGGTGAAGCAACTACAGCCTTCAGTTTTAAGCAACTCATACAATTTGTCGATTAAGGCTCTATTAAATATTTCAGTCAGATAAAAGCAGTCGAAGTAGAACTGATGCTTTAATCGGAAGAAACGAAAGCCAACCCTATTCAATGATATTGCTCTTTTAATAAAGAACGCTCCATCGTACTGAAAGCGCGGTAAGTTGCCAAGAATCGAGACGCCCCATTGCTCAAAGAGCATCTTCATCGTAAGGTCGCCATTCGACACTTTATGCAAAACGCTTCCCAGTCCACAAACATATCGTTCCTGAATCTTACGGGGGTACTGAGTCAGTGGATGCCCTGATATTCTACATATATGAGTAAGCAAAGGCATAACAGAATTACTCTTATATCAAAAGTCTGAATCGCAGCCTACCGGAGGCTTCTAATTGTTTACTTCTGAGGTTGTTGTTGCCGCTTGATTCCCTAATTTGGCGTTCTTTATATGGAAAAGAAAAGAGGGGAATTTATCTCTCCTCGATCATAGACAAACAGGCTCGCCAAAGCCTACAGACTGAATGATATTTGAGGGTAGAATAAATTGCCCCTCTGTGTTGTCTTCTATATGAGGGCGGTGGCCGCCGGGATATGTCGACAAAACAGAAAGAGCGTCTAATCTCTCTTTTTCTCAGTCTGTGGTTTGAATTGGCGATTCGTTTGTCTGAGAAAGATGGTTTGACACTTTTCTTCGCCAATGGTATTTCTCCTCCATTGGTCGATGGCAAAGTTACAAATTATTTTTTGATTAGACGCTCTTATTTGGCAATTTATTCTACAAATTTAAGAAAAAAAGGTGATTTGAGACGTAAAAAAGTGATTTTTTGCGTAAAAAAGTGGGTGGGGAGGGGGAAAGCCTCGCTGAAGCTCGGCGTCGTGACAAAAAAATGGGTGGCCGAGCAGGAGCTCGGAGCGGGTGCAAAAAGGCTCCGCGCTTCCGCGCTGCTCGGCTGCCGCCTCGCCACAGCACCCATGGCAGGGGATAAAAAAACGGGGCGGCTTGGCCGTCCCGTTTTTTGGGTGTATGGGTGGGTTATTTCTTGACTTCTTCGAAGTCTACGTCGGTGACGTTGTCGTCTTTGCCGCCTTGGGGGCCTTGTTGGGCGCCGGGGTTGAAGCCTGCACCGGGGTTGAAGCCTGCACCTGCTTGCTGTTGGGCGTTGAGGATTTCTTGTTGGGCGGCGCCGAAGGCGGTTTGGATTTCGTTGATGGCTGCTTCGATGGCGGCGATGTCTTGGGCTTTGTGGGCGTCTTTGAGTTTTGAGAGGGCGCCTTCGATGGCCGAGCGGTGGTTGGCGGGGAGTTTGTCGCCGAGTTCTTTGAGCTGTTGCTCAGTTTGGAAGATGATTGCGTCGGCTTTGTTGATGGTGTCGATGCGTTCTTTTTCTTTGGCGTCGGCAGCGGCGTTGGCGGCGGCTTCGTCCTTCATGCGTTTGATTTCGGCGTCGGTAAGGCCGGAGGAAGCTTCGATGCGGATGCTTTGTTGCTTGCCGGTGGCTTTATCTTGAGCGGAAACGTTGAGGATGCCGTTGGCGTCGATTTCGAAGGTTACTTCGATTTGAGGGATGCCGCGGGGAGCGGGAGCGATGCCGTCGAGGTGGAATCGGCCGAGGAGTTTGTCGTCTTTAACCATGGGGCGTTCGCCTTGGAAGACGTTGATTTCAACGGAGGGTTGGTTGTCGGCAGCGGTTGAGAAGACTTGGCTGTTGCGGGTGGGGATGGTGGTGTTGGCTTCGATGAGCTTGGTCATAACGCCGCCGAGGGTTTCGATACCGACGGACAGGGGTACTACGTCGAGCAGGAGCACGTCTTTGACATCGCCGGAGAGCACGCCGCCTTGGATTGCGGCACCAACGGCTACGACTTCGTCGGGGTTAACGCCTTTGCAGGGTGTTTTGCCGAAGAATTTTTCGACGATTTGTTGCACGGCGGGGATACGGGTTGAACCGCCCACGAGGATAACTTCGTCGATGTCGGAGGGTTGGAGGCCTGCGTCGCGGAGGGCTTGGCGGCAGGGTTCGAGGGTGCGTTGGATGAGTTCGTGAGCGAGTTGCTCGAATTTAGCACGGGTGAGGGTTTTCACAAGGTGCTGGGGAATGCCGTTGACGGGCATGATGTAGGGCAGGTTGATTTCGCTGGAGGTGGTGGAGGACAGCTCGATTTTGGCTTTTTCGGCAGCTTCTTTGAGGCGTTGGAGGGCCATGGGGTCTTGACGGAGGTCCACGCCTTGTTCGGCTTTGAATTCGTCGGCGAGCCAGTCGATGATAACGTGGTCGAAGTCGTCGCCGCCGAGGTGGGTGTCGCCATTGGTGGATTTCACTTCGAATACGCCGTCGCCGAGTTCGAGGATGGAGATATCGAATGTGCCACCGCCGAGGTCGAATACGGCGATTTTTTGGTCTTTGTCGCTCTTGTCGAGGCCGTAGGCGAGAGCGGCAGCGGTGGGCTCGTTGACGATACGGCGCACGTTGAGGCCGGCGATTTCACCTGCTTCCTTGGTGGCTTGACGTTGGGAGTCGTTGAAGTAAGCGGGCACGGTGATAACGGCTTCTTTCACTTCTTGGCCGAGGAAATCTTCGGCGGTTTTCTTCATTTTTTGAAGAATCATTGCGGAGATTTCTTGGGGGGTGTATTGGCGGCCGTCGATGTCGATGCGGGGGGTGGAGTTGTCGCCGCGAACCACGTTGTAGGGCACGCGTTCGATTTCGCGGGTAACTTGGTCGAATGTTTCGCCCATGAAACGCTTGATGGAGTAAACGGTGCGTTTGGGGTTGGTGATGGCTTGACGCTTGGCGGGGTCGCCCACTTTGCGTTCGCCACCTTCGATGAAGGCAACCACCGAAGGAGTGGTGTTGCGGCCTTCGCTGTTGGGAATTACTTGGGGTTCTTTACCTTCGAGAACGGCTACACAGGAGTTGGTGGTGCCGAGGTCAATACCGATGATTTTTGACATAGTTGTATGGTTTTTTGTTATTATTCGAGTTTGGTTTGCGAGCGCTTTTCGAGGAGGGAGCGGCGCTCGCTAAGGATAAGGCAAAACGTGTGCCAACCGAGCGACCGCGGCGGCGATGTGCCAAAAACGTGCCATAATGTCACCTGCCGTTACACATACCGGTTCACTCGTTTAACCTTTATAAATAGTGAAAAGCCTCAAAATGAATAGGACGAATTAACGAAATAACGAAGAAAACTGGTTCTGATTTTTGTGGGGAGGGGGGAGGATTTTTTTGGTGCGTTTGGGAAATTTTTTGTAACTTTGCAGCGAATTACTTGCAACGCGTAGTGTCTGATCACGTAAGTCCGGTTAGTGAGATTTACCTGTTCGGGCGCTTTTTTTGTGCTCAAAAAAAATTTCAAACACCTATGAATCAATCTTCTAAACTCTGGACCGGCTCGTTTGTGGGCATCTGTTTGGTCAACTTCTTCATCTTCGTAAACTTCCACGCACTGCTGCCCACGTTCCCGTTTTTCGTGACATACCTCGGCGGCGATGCGCAAACCATCGGCTTGGCCACGGCGCTGTTTTCCATCGCGTCGATTATCTCGCGTCCGTTTGCGGGCCGCATGGTCGATACCACCGGCCGTCGCACCGTGCTCACCCTGGGTTTGATAGGCATGGCGCTCATGCCCATGGGCTACTTCTTCGCGGCGGGCATCGCCTCGGCCATCGTGTTTCGCACGGCCCACGGCCTATTCCACGCGGCATCCTCCAATGCCTCGGCCAGTTGGGTGGCCGACATCGTGCCGCACGAGCGCATGGGCGAGGGCATCGGCATGTACGGCCTGTCCATGGCCATCTCCACTGCCGTGGCACCCGCTGCCGGCTTGGCGCTGATGCACGCCTTCGGCTTCCGGCCGCTCTTCGGCATGGCTACTCTGATGGCCGTGGTGGCGCTCATCATCGGCCTGTCGATTGGCAAACGCGACTACACGCTCGACCGCGGCCCGATGCGCTGGCGCCTGCTGTTCGAACGTCGCTCGCTGCCTGCGGCCGTCACCCAATTCTTCTACATGATGAGCTACGGTGTGATTGAGGTCTACGTGGCTATCTATGCCGAATCGTGCGGCCTGCCCGGCGTCGGTATCTACTTCATTTTCATAGCCTTAGCCACCATTGTCACACGTTTGGTAATGGGCCGACGCATCGACCGCTGCTCCGAATCGCTGATGGTCTACGGCGGCAACGTCACCATCATTGCCGGCATCCTGCTGCTGGTATTCGTCCACACCACCCCGGCCTACCTGCTGTCGGCCATCCTCTTGGGCTACAGCTTCGGCACACTCCAACCGGCTCTGCAAACCATGGCTATGCGCCCGGTGCCCTCCGAACGGCGCGGCGCCGCCGGCAGCACATTCTTCGTGGCCTTCGACCTCGGCATTGCCCTCGGCGGCTACCTTGCCGGCCTGTTAGTCAAGTACTTCAGCTACGACACCATGTTCCTGTGGATGATTGCACCCTGCTTAGCCTCCGCCCTCAGTTACCGCATCTTAACCCGCCGTGTGGTTGCCGGTAGGGCTAACTAAGTCATTGATAACCTGCTATCTAAGCGGAAAGTTTGGTCAAATCCCTTGGATGTAGGAGGCGATGTCGGCGATGACTTCCGCCGACATGGTTTCGGCGATTTGGCCGTATTCGGTGACGGAGCCGGTGATGGCGTGTTGCATCAGGTGGTTCAACCCGGGGTATTCCACCGCGTGGGCTGAGGGACATAACTCTTTGACACGTTGATAGTTAACAGCTGAGCGTACTTGCGTGTCGAGCGTGCCGAAGATGGCCATCAACGGGCACTTGATTGCGCTGAGGTAGGGCGCGGCATCAAGCTGGACGGAGCGACGCACCCACGGCGTGGTCGATGCTTGCGAGGTGGCGCGAAGCGAGGCCATCAGCTGCTCGGGCAACTGTGCCGCACGCTCGCCGGCGATGGTATCGAAGTCGGGTGTACCACCGGTTGCAATCACGTCAAATGCTTCATTCACAATGGCTAAGGCGGTGGCAATTTGGTCTTCGCTCAGGCCGGCGGCCTCCAACGAAGTGCGGTTTTGGTCCAAGATAATTTCGCGACAGGGGACAGCCGGACCGGCGATGGCCACGGCGAAGTCAACCACGCCCTCGGCGGCGAGTTGGTAGGCGATGTAGCCGCCTTCGCTGTGGCCGATGATGCCGACTTTGCCGGTGAAAATGGTGCGTGCGTGTTCCACAACTCGCTGAGCGTCAACGGCGAAGGTGTCGGTGGTGGCTGTGGCGAAGTTGCCGGTCGACCGAGCCACGCCGCGGTCGTCGTAGCGGATGGAAGCGATGCCGGCGCGCGCCAACGAGTCGGCCAACACGGCAAACGGCCGATGGCCCATCAACTCCTCGTCGCGGTTCTGCGGGCCGCTTCCGCTCACCATCACCACCAAGGCGCAAGGCTTCGCCGGCATGCACAGCGTGCCGGAGAGCACTGCCCCGTCGGAAGTGATTTCAACTTCGCTCACCTCGTAAGGCAAATCCACGGCTGCCTCAGGCTGTTGGCGCTCCAACACCAAGGGCAACAGCGCCCGGCCTTGCTCGAATGAGCCTTCGATGCGGTCGCCAACAATGCGGCCGTGCACCTTGATGCCGGCCATGCTAACTTCCACTGCTACAGAATCTTGTGTGAGCACGTTTACCTTCGTCGCCAGGCCGTACACACCCTGGTCGGGCGAATCGAATGTGCACGTAGTATTGCCCTGAGCGTCCTGTGAAAAGTTCAACACCACGGCCAACTGTGCGCGTCCCAAATCGAGCGTGCCGCGCCAAGCGCCGTCCAAAGCCGAGGCCGCCATCGCAGCCACCGCCACAAACAATAGGCTAACTAAATACTTCATAATCAATTTTTTCGCAAATATACAAAAATTTATGCTTGCCAACAAATTTCCGCAAAAAAATCGGATAACGCCTCTAAAAGTGGATAAAAAAGTACGATTTAGAGGACTTATCGCAATCTTTGCTTGACGGTGGGTGCGGAGAGAAACTATTATTTAGTCTCGAGGCTTTCTTATTTGGCAAAAATTTTGTAACTTTGCACCGTTATTAAGAAGTTATGCCAAGATTTATACATTATTATATATGGGTTTGCATGGCTTTGGCCGTGGCGGCTTGCTCCGAAGAGGCGCAACCAACGGCAGCTGTGGACAATTCCGCCCGGATTGCGGAGTCGTTGGCCGATGTGCCTGCAAATCAGTGGGATACGCACCTCGACACGGTCATCGACCAAGGTTGTCAACGCCTTGTCATCCGCCACATCTTCCCCCTGCGCTCAACATTCAACGATTCCAACGCTGTGCAGCTCTCTGCAGCTAAACAGCTCGGTATCAACCCGATACAAACCGATGGCGACATCCTCCGCGTGCGCCGTCCGCTCGTGCACATCCGCTCCTGCCGCGAGTACTACCTCGACGACCTCACCCACTCGTTCCCCTTCTTGGTGCCCGAAGCTGCCCAGCTCCTGCACGACATCGGCCGCGCTTTCAACGACTCCTTGGCCGCCCGCGGCGGCGGATGCTACCGCATGAAAGTCACCTCACTGTTGCGCACCCCGGCCACCGTCAAGAAGCTCAAAAAGGTGAACAAGAATGCCACCGAAGAATCAACCCACTCCTACGGCACTACCTTCGACATCAGCTACGGTAAATTCGTAATCGACTCATTGGCAGAGCCTTACCGCACATTCGAGGACCTCAAAAACCTCCTCGGCGAAGTGCTCTACGACATGCGCGACCAAGGCCGATGCTACGTCAAGTTTGAGTTCCGCCAAAGTTGCTTCCACATCACCGCCCGCCCCTGCGAGGCGAACAAACCACGTCTGACAGCGTTATAATTGAAAAGCTATGGCAAAAAACAAACATATCCCTTGGTGGCAACGGCTTCTGCTCATCACCGCGTGGACGGTGATGGCAGCGGTATTGGCCGTGGTGGCGCTGCTGATGTGCGTCACTCGCTTGCTGCAGCCCGAGCAACTCACACCGGTGGCGCAACGCCTTGCTAATCAATACCTTGACGCCGACGTGACCATCGGCCGCGTGGCTCTCAGTTCCGGAGGCAACCACTTCCTCTGCCTCGACGTCGACAGCCTCACCATCATCTCGCGACCCATGCTTCGCCTCGATGCCGAGCGCCGCGATTCGCTGCCCGACTACACCGATACTCTGCTGACTATCAGCCACTTCGACGGCGGCATCTCCCTCTCCGACCTCGTCGTGGGCAACATCACCCTCAGCGACATCGCCATCGACGACCTCCGCGCCAACGTCTACATAGCCAAAGACGTGGCCAACTTCGACATCTACCGCTCCGAGCCCTCGCCCGAACCGGAAGAGCCATCAACAGGCCTGCCGCAAATCGCATTAGCACACTTCGACCTGCGCACTCCCGCCGTCATTCGCCATCTCGACGACAGCGGTAACTCGCTGACTGTCAACCTAAACCGCACATCACTCTCCGGCACCGACGCACCCGCCTACACCCTCAATTTCGACGGCCTCACCGCCGTGGAAATCCCCCAACTGCTCCGTTTGCAGCAATCAACCTTGGCGCTCGATGCTTCCGTGGAATGGGACCTCAACGACCCGCTCAAATTCCGCCTCAACCCGTCGACCTTCGCCATCGACTCTGTCCGCGCCGAGGCCGAAGCCACAATTGACCTCACTAACGACCTGATTCTCAACGATTACGCGCTGAAAATCGACCCCGTGGCCGTGCAATACCTCGTAGACTTCCTCCCCGACGACATGCGCCGCGAATTTGGCCTCGACAGCCGCAATTTCTCCACCGGTATCCGCGCATCGTTGGCCGTTAAGTCGTTGGCCCCCTACAACTTAACTCGCGACCTCGTGCCCCACGCGCAAGTGGACCTCCACCTCGACTACGGCACACTGCGCTACGGGCTCGTGCGCCTCAACCGCGTCGGCGGCGACATCGCCGCAACCCTGCGCGGCGACACCCTCGACCTCACCGGCGTGAGCGTGAGCAACTTTCTGCTCAAAGGCCCGGCTACCGACCTCACTATCAACTTGAAAGCCGACCACCTCCTCTCCGACCCGCACTTCAACGGCTCCGTGAGCGGCCATGCTGCTCTCCACCGCCTGCCCCGCGCGCTCACCGACCTCAGCGGCGGCACCGTGGCCGGACGCCTCGCCGCCCAATTCGATTTCAGCGGCACGCAATCGATGCTCGCGCCCAACCGCATCCACCTACTGCGCGTCGACGGCGACATCGACTTGGCCGATTTCTCCTACGTGGCCCTCGATTCCACCCAGTCGCTCTACGCCGACATCGCCTGCCTCAAATTCGACACCCACAACCGCATCAACGACACTAACGTGCTGAAAATGAGCCTTGCAGCCGATTCCATCCGCTACGAAGCCGACAGCATCTCCGCCACCGTCACCGACCTTGCCCTCGGCCTCGGCGCCGCCAACTCCGGCATTCCCAAAGACAGCACCGAGTTCGTGCCCATGGGCGGCCGCATATCCATGGCGCGCCTGCGGCTCAACCTCCCCGGCGACTCCATCCGCCTCAACTCGCGCCAACTCGCCGGTATGGTCACCTTGCGCCGCGCCGACGGCAACCGCACCCTGCCGCAGCTCGACTTCAACCTCGAGGCCGAGCGCTTCAACGCATCCACCCCCACCGCCCGCCTGCGCTTGCGCCAAGCCAATCTCACCCTCTGCGCACGCAAGAATCCGCCGCGGCAGCCGTCGCAGAAGTTGCAAGCCATCGCCGACAGCATCGCCACAGCCAACCCCGGCCTCGAGCCGGATTCTGTGATGGCGCTCGCTCGCGCCGTGCGCCGTCAGCAGCGCGGCACGCGTGCCACGGCTCAAACCACCGACGACGAGGTAATCGACTGGGGTACAGACGATTCCACGCGCCGATTCCTGCGCAACTGGACCATCACCGGCGGCATCTCGGCTCAACGTGCCTCCGTTTCCACCCCCGCGTTCCCAATCCGTAGCCGTCTGAACGACTTCAACCTCACATTTAATACTGACAGCGTGGTGCTCCACAACGTGCGATACACCGCCGGCTCGTCGGACTTCACAATCAACGGCGAAGTAAGCAACATCCGCCGTAGTCTCACC
>JBJEKG010000166.1:9190-12495 GCA_051878535.1 Muribaculaceae bacterium | reverse complement strand
GAATCTACCGAATAAAAAAAGATTCGTGAAGATTCGTGTGATTCGTGTTCGTCTTCCCTCGACCACCTCCGCCCGGATGGACCTCTCACCCTCTCCACTCTTACCTTTTTTTTGCAAAAAATGGCAAAATGTATTGCTATGTAAAATTTTTTGCTTAACTTTGCCGCCATCAAACTTCATTTCCACTAACTAATAACAAATCAAGACCCGCGTATGAAGAAAATCTACACCCTCTTCGCCGCAGCCGCCGTGGCCATGAGCGCCACCGCTGCTGTACCCGTAAGCGCCGAAATGCCCGCACTGAAAGGCCGTGACTTCACTCCCGCCGTTATGCCCGCCGGCAAAATCCAGTTCACCACTGAAAACAGCAACCGCATGCACAAGGCTCCGGCCAAAGCATCCGTTGCCGCCGCTCCCCAAGACCTCGAAGCCCTCTACCTGCAAGACGTCTACTCGATGGTTGACGGTTGGTACTCCGCTTCTCTGAATGAATTGGTATACGAAGCCGACGGCACCTTCACCATCAACGGTTTCGCATACGAAGCCGCAAGCCTCACCAACGGTGTATGGGATCAAGCAGCCGGCACCATCACCTTCCAACCGCAAAATTGCACCTTCAGTTTAGAAGATGGAACCGAAGTAACCTTCTACTTCAGCACCTTCCGTTGGAGCTGGGATGACGAAAACTATGTAGCCAACGATGAACCGATGGTGTTCACTGCCTATCCCGAAGACCGCGAAATCTTCTACAAAGGCGACTTGGACTCCGAAGGTTACATCGATTCTTTCATCGGTGTGATTTATGAAATCCAAGGCCAACAATCCGAGTGGGACTACTACTACATCGCCGACCTCAACGAAGTGAACTCCTTCATGCAGTTCTCCTACTTAGCAGAGGAAACTGACACCGAACTCACTGACATTGTAGCATATATCTACACCTCCATCGACAGCGAAAACTTCTACTGCGACAATATGTTCGGTGTCAACTTCGGCTACCCCGTGCCCTTCGCTGTAAATGCAAGCACTAACACCGCCACCGTAACCAACGGCTTGGTAGCTGAACAACAAGACAGCAAAGGCAATGTTTACCAATTCTATCTGTACGACTTGGTTGAAGGTGCCGATGGCCTTGATTTCGACGACACCGTAGTTGACTTCCAAATCATGATGCAAGATGGTATGACACTGCTGTATGCTCCCTACACTGCTTGCCTCGATGCCAATGGCAATTACACCCTGATTCCCAACGTAGTAGCTTACAACATGATTGTGGTTTACCAAGGCGACCTGATTGCCGACATGGCCGGCGTGGAAGACATCCGCATCGACACCGACAACACCAACGCCCCGGTTGAGTACTTCAACCTCCAAGGCCAACGCGTGGCTAACCCCGCCGCCGGCCAGGTATACATCCGCCGCCAAGGCAGCGAAGCCACCAAAGTTCTGGTTAGGTAAGAGAGACCGCGCCCACAAGTAGAGTCGAGGCTTGCCTCGGCATACAGGACCGGGCGCCTCAATACCCACCACAAATCCGCATACGACCACCGGTTGATGGAGATTATCAACCGGTGGTCAATTATTTTCTACACGTAGCCGAGCAAGTCGCATTGCGGTCGGGCCATCCGGGTATGCCGAGGCAAGCCTCGGCTACCTGTGGACAACCACTCTCCACTCGCTGCTAAAAAATTTTGGTATATCGGAATTTTTTTGTAACTTTGCGGCGCAAATGCGCGTGTGGCGTAATTGGTAGCCGCGTTAGACTTAGGATCTAATGTCTTCGGACGTAAGGGTTCGAGTCCCTTCATGCGCACAACGGCCGCTGCCCTCCCTCGGGCGGCGGCCGTTTTATCCCCTACCCGAAAGTATGTCAAGAGTCTATGTAGTGTGACAAAGCGTGCAAAAGACTCACAGGAGGACATGAGATTTAGCAGGAGGACAGGAGTTATATTACTGATATTCAATTCATTACATTCTGTTCTCCTGTTAAATCTCCTGTACTCCTGTGGATTTTTGCCCACGTTCGACTGCGCCACATTCTTTTGCCGCACTTTCGGGGGGCGCGACCCTAATTTGGGCGGGGCGTGTGAAAATTATTTTGGTAATTGGAGAATTTTTTGTAACTTTGGCCAAAATTATGCGCCATGGAACAGAATCAACATCAAGAGCAACATCTTCATCAACATCAGCACCAATATCAGCATCAAACGCAGGCTGCTACAGACGATGGTTCACATTGCGGAAACTGCGGCGCGCCGGTGGCTCCCGGAGCGCGTTTCTGCGAAGAATGTGGAGCGCCGGTGGGCGGCAATCGGTGCGTGTCGTGCGGTGCGCAAATCAAGGAAGGAATGGCCATCTGCCCCGTGTGCGGCTGTCCGGCCACTACCAAGTGCACCTTCTGCGGCAGCGAGATGTCGATGGGCGAGAGATTCTGCCCCGAGTGCGGCAACCCGCGCGGCGGCATCACCTGCCCCGAGTGCGGCACGCTCAACTTCCGCTCGTTCTGCCGCAAGTGCAACCATCCGCTCAACCCGATGGCGCTATACGCCGTGGAGCAAGCCAAGGCCGACCCGCGCTATCAGCGTGCGCTCAAGCTCGCCGAAGAGATGCAAGAGTTGGAGGACCAAATCCAGCAGTTGGAGCAGCAGTTGGCGCAGCAAAAGTTGCAGCAAGCGGCAGCGCCGGCCAAGATGCTCGAAACCGATGTGACGGTGGACGCCGCCACGCAGAAGTTGCTGGACGAGTTCGCCCAATTGGAGCGCGCCCGCGGCAACGCCCCCACCCCCACAGCCGCGCCCAAGCCCACAGCCGCGCCGGCCAAGCCGCAACAACGGCAGCAAACCGCTAAGCCCCAGCAACTTAGCCTCAGCAGCGGTGGTGGCGGTGGCGACATCAGCTTAGGCGGCGGTGGCAGTTCGTTTGCCGACACCTCGGCCAAGTTGGCTCAACTCAAAGCGCAATATGCCGCCAAGGCGAAGGAATTCCAAGCCGAAATCGACCAAATGGTGCCCAACCCTGCCGATCCGCCCGAAGTGCAGCGCAATTTCGCCTGCGCCCACATGATTTCCACCACCAGCAAGGTGACCACCGTGACCAAGCAGACACAGCGCATCGCCTGGGTGTGCAACCGTTGCCACATCTGGCACAACAACCCCTCGGAATGTGGCGTGGCCGAGTTCGGCGGCAAGTGGGTCACCAAAGACGTATACGTCAGCACCACCAGCGACGTGACAACCTCATCAGAAATAAAACTCTAACCCATAATATATTATGAGTAATAACAATCGCAATACAGGCACAGCAGT
>JBJEKG010000166.1:0-9090 GCA_051878535.1 Muribaculaceae bacterium | reverse complement strand
ACCGGCACCGCAGTCGCTCCCGGTACAGGTACCGCAGTACCCGCCGGCACCGGCACCGCAGTCGCTCCCGGCACCGGCACCGCAATGCCACCCGGCGGCTCCGGCACAGCCGACGCGCCCGCAGGTCACGGCCGCCGCCCCTCCGGCCTCGTAGACCAAATCCCTGTAAATCAGCAATATACCATCAACGGTATAACATATAGCACCATCCAAGCCTTACCAGCCACTTCCGGCGAGGCGCGAGTTATCATCGTGGAAAACGGTGGCAACAAATTCTGTTTGAAGCTCTACATCGTGGGGCACACTCCCGATGCAGCACTGCTCAACGTGGTGAAGAAAGCGCAAGGCGGTTTCCTCATCAACCTGCGCGACCACGGCGTGTGGCGCGATCCCGCCAGCGGCAATCAGCACTATGCCGAGGTGATGGACTACGCCCCCAACGGAGCCCTCGACGCGGTGCGCATCACTTCCGAGGAGCAGTTCGTGGAAACAGCCATGCGCATGGCCATGTGTATCCGCCAGTGCCACCAGCTCAACATCATTCACCGCGACGTGAAGCCCGAAAACTTCCTCTGCACCAGCCCGGACCACAGCAAATTCGTACTGTCGGACTTCGGCATCGCACGTATGATGAAGCCGGGCAAAACCGAGGACAGCTTCGACATAGCCAAGTCGGGCTACTTCGTGTCGCCCGAAGGCGCCATGACCGCCGACAACCGCACCTCTGTGGTGGGTTATGCCACCGACTTCTACTCGATGGGCATGACCCTGCTGGCCATGATTTTCGGCGTAAAGAACTTCTATAACGCAGTGGAATACAACGACTTACTGCGATTAAAGAGTAAGAACGCCGTGGTGGACCAACTGCAGAAGTACCTGAAAATCGGCGGCAAACCCATGAGCGACTACGCCATCTCGCTGCTACGCGGCTTGCTGCAATTCGTGCCCGACGAACGCGCCACCTTCGACGACATCAAGCAGTGGTACACCTCGCGCAAGCCGATGACCAAGGGCAACCGCACCGCCACAACCGCGGCAGCAAGCGCCCAAAGCGCCGCTACCTCCGGCTTTCGCGTGGTGTTCGACGACACCCGCAACCTCATAGCCCGTTCGCCCGAAGAGTTGGCCAAGATGATGATGGCCAACTTGGAGTATGCCAAGGACTTCCTGTACCGCGGTATGGCCAAAAGCGGGCTGGAGCGCGCCGGCAAGGTGTCGTTGGCCATGGAAATCGACAAAATCGTGGAGCGCGTGTACCCCAGCAAGGACGAGCGCCAAGCCGGCGTATACTTGGCTGCGCTGACACTCGATGCCAACATGCCGTTCTTGGGCTTGAGCCGCACCGCCTGCACCTCCATCGCCGCCATCAAGAACGAAATTTGGAACAATCAAGCTGCCTACGCCAAAGATTTGACCAACCACGGCGCCTGCCTGTGGGCCTATTTCGCCGCCCGCGGCAACGACGACATCAAGCGCCTCGAGGCCACCTACCGACCCATCATCAGTCGCTCGGGCGTGTATGGCATCTACGCTCTGTGCCGCAAGCTCGACCCGTCGATGCCGTTCTACTCACTCACCGGCAAGCCGTTAACCGCTCAGAAAGACATCGCCGCCGAGCTGTGGTCAAACCGCGCCAAATATACCAAAGAATTGGCCAACGCCGACCACCCGCTGTGGGTGTACCTTGCCTCGTTAGGTGCCAACGGCGCCAAGTTGGCCCAAGACTTCCCCTCGCGCATCCGCAATTCGGGCGAAGCCGAATTGTATGCCCTGTGCAACATTCTCGACAAAGACACTCCCTACATCGGCAAGAAAAAGAAGGCTTGCCGCACCGAAAAAGAGCTGGCCGACGAGCTGTGGGAATTCCTCTCCGACTACAAGAAAGAATTGGCCGACCCCAAGCACCTGTTCTGGAAATACCTCGAGCAGCGCGGCGCCTCGTGGGCCAAAATCGCCCGCGAATATCCGGCACTCATCGCCAAGGACGCCAACGTGTGGGCCTTTGAATTGGTCTACCGTCTCGACCCCAACAAGCCCTACGTAATTCAGTATGCCGACGACAACAAGTGGCACGACCAACGTTCGGTGGACGACATCATCAAGAACGTGGCCGCTCACGGCATCACCGACTTCTCGCTGTCGATGCTCTCGCAAGCCGACTTCCAAACATGGCTCACGCTGTCGTCGAACGACTACGACCGCAAGTGCGGCGCCCTGTTGGCCCAAATGGTCAAGAACGCCGGCAGCACCGCCAAAACCAAGGGCTGGTTCTTCCTCTACAACTTCGCACCCACGGCCGACATCACCCTCGCCCCCAACGGCTCCATCGCTTCGCCCGCCCAACTCGGCGCCGAAATCAACCGCCAATACAGCTCGGGCGCTCGCAAGTTCTTAGACCTGCTGCCGATGCTGCGAAAAAACAGCTTCGTCAATTCGCGCCTGTACCAATATATGGAAGCGCGCAAGATGCAGCAGTATATCAAAGGCATCCAAACGATAATCGATATCGACAAGAACGTGGCCGACCACCCGTCGGCTCCTTATAATCAGCTGATTGCGCTGTGGAAAGTGATGCAATACTTGGGCCATACGCCCACATTCACGCTCTCCAACGGCAAAACCGTCAGCACCTTGAGCGAGATTCGTTCCGCCTCATCGTCGGTGCTCAACAAGGACATCAACAACGGCCTGGCCGAGTACCTCACCATCTTCTTCCACGAACGCAAAGGCATCGCCTTCTCGTTCGACGAGTTGGAGAAATACTACGACTTCATCGACACCTACGCACCTAAGGAAACCGGCTTCGCCGCCTCGGCAGCCACTCGCCGCGACATCGACGAGGCCATCAGCAACCGCAACAACGCTTGGCGCGGCCTCGCCTGGTGGCGCAATATCGGCGTATGGCTCGGCCTCGCTCCCTTGGTGGGCGTGCTGGTATGGATGGTGTGGATGACCGTCACCGGCGACGCCACCGCCATTCAGGAAGTGGTGCAAGGCATCGGCAAAATAGCCGGCGTACTCACCGCCATCGTTGGCGCATGCCTCTGCGCCGAAGGCGGCTGCATCGGCTTGGCCATCGGCGGCTTCATCGGCTACTGGATCGGCTTCGGTATCTTCTATCTGCTCAGCTTTGCCGCCGTTTACATACTCGCCTTGGCCATCCTTGCCACAGCTATCTACTTGGCCGTCAAGCTATTCAAGGGCGCAAGCGACTCGGTAATCACCGGCAAGCAAACCTACGACCGCCACCTCAACGCCGCCCGCACCTACAAAGTGTGCTTGGCTTTAGGCACCGCCCAACGCACCATCGGCTCGCGCAACATCAACCCACAATCCACCTTCGAAAACTCCTACCAACAAGCCGTCTCCTACCGTAAGAAAGTGATACTCATCGCCTTAGGTATGATTGCACTGGCCGCCACCGCTTTCGGCTTGGGTCTGCTCCTCCGCTCCGAAGCCAACGACTACGTTCCCTCTGCCGTAGAATCCCTCGAAATGGTTTCCGCCGACGAATTGCCGGGCGAATACACCGGCACGTTCGACAGCCGCAATGCCACTATGAGCATTACATCGGTTGACGGCAACGAAGTCAACGCCGTTGTCACCATCCAATACTCTACACCGATGACTCATCACCTCACCGGCTCATTAAATAACAACAATCTGCGCTTCAACGTCGACAGCGACCACCGCAAAACCTACGATGGCCAAGTTGCCACAGACGGCTCCACTATCACCTACTCCGGCACCTACACCAACCCGGCCAAAGGTACGCAACACGATTTCATTTTCTCCAAGCAATAATCTCCTCAATATAATATATGAAATGTAGCTCCTGCAATAAAGAAAACCGCGACAAGGCCAAGTACTGCAAGCACTGTGGCACCCCAATCGTGGCCACGCAAATGGGCGCCACCGGCATCGCCTCGCTGGTGGGCAAGGACCACTTGGTGCAGCAAATCACCGACATGCTCGACGGTGCACGCAACATCGCTGCACGAGGCATGCAACGCGGTGTGTCGCAACGCGCTCGCCTGAGCTTCGTCATTACCGGCGTAACCGGCGTGGGCAAGAACACCGTGGCCGAAGCCATCGCCGCCGAGCTGTTTGCCGCCGGCATCGTGAAAACGCCCAACCCCACGGTGGTGAAATCCGTGGAATATGCCGATTTCATCAAGGACATCAAAGCTTCAGCCAAAAAGGTGGGCAACAACGTGCTCATCATTGACGAAGCCCACAAGCACTGTCCCAAAGACCGTGCCGATTCAATCTGCGACCTCGACAAAATCCTGCAGAACATCGACGACTGGTGCAACGACCCCGACCAACCCGTGGTTATCATCCTCGGCGATGAAAACCTCCGCAGCTTCTTCGAAAACAATCCCGCAGAGGCCGCCAAGATTCAGTACAGCTGGCAAGTGCCGGCTCCCGACATCGCCGCCCTCACTGAGATAGTGTGCTTCAAGTTGCAGAACCAATACAGCTGCACGGTTGAGGACGACGCCCGCGCCAAATTCGGCCGCGTGCTCACCGCCGCCAAGCGCGACAATCCCGACACCTTCCCCTACGGCCACTTTGCCGCCAAGTTGGCTTACGACTCTTACTTAATCACCGCCGCCGACCCTGTCAAACCCAATATCGTCTCCGCCGACGAAGTCCGCGGCAAGGAATTCGTGCCCAAGACTTTCGACCAAGTGATGGCCGAGTTCGACCAATTCGTAGGCATCGACGAAATCAAGAACGAAATCCGCAAGATAGCCGTCACGGTGGAGAACGCCCGCCAAGCCGGCCTCGACCCCTACGGCTCGGTAAAAAGCCACTACATCTTTATCGGCAACCCCGGCACCGGCAAAACCACTATGGCGCGCCTGTTTGCCGATGCGCTCAGCGCTATGGGCGCTCTGCCCAGCGGCCACTTGGTCGAGGTCGACCGCGAAAAACTCGTGTCGCAATACGTGGGCGAATCGTCAAAACTTGTGCGCAAGGCTGTTAACGACGCCATGGGCGGCGTACTCTTCATCGACGAAGCCTACTCGCTGTGCAACGGCAAGGACGATTCCTACGGCAAGCAAGTGGTCGACACTCTGCTCAAAGACTGCGAAGACCTCAAAGGTAAATTCGTGTGCATCATGGCCGGCTACCCCGTGGAAATGAAGCAATTCTTGGGCACTAACAGCGGCTTGGAGCGTCGTTTTGACACAACTATCAACTTCCGCGACTACACCGGCCCCGAACTCACCCAAATCTTCCGCAATATGGCCAAGGGCGTGAAGCCCGCCATCACTTTTGCCGACGATGTGGAGCAGCAAATCGGCCAGTACTTCGACAAAGTATACCTCACCCGCAGCAAGCGCTTCGGCAACGCCGGCGAAGTCAAAAACCGCCTCGAGGCCGCCGTCAAACGCATGCGCGTGCGTGTAGATGCCGCCCGCCAAGACGGCTCGCTCCAACCCGGCACCGAGAATGTACTCACTATGGCTGACATCGAAACCGGCACAAAGAAATCCATCGACGAAATCCTCGCCGCCTTCGACGACATGATTGGCATGGGCCCCGTCAAGGAGCAAATCCAAGCCATCGCCAAGAGCGTGCAGATGCAGCAGCGCATGATTGAACGCGGCATCGGCAATGCTTCCGTCACCAACGTACACATCATCCTCACCGGCAACCCCGGCACGGGCAAAACCACCGTGGCCAACCGCCTCGGCCAGGTGTTCAAAGCCATCGGCATCCTGCCCACCGACCAAGTCATCGTCAAGAAAGCCGAGGACATCTTCGATTCTTACGCCAAATCCGCCGGCAAGAACATGACCAAAGCCGTCGACGATGCCATGGGCGGCATTCTCTTCATCGACGAAGCTTACAACCTGCTGCCGGTCAGCACCCCGGGCACGCAGGACGCCTCGGGCGTGGAAGCTGTCAACGCGCTGATGACATGCATGAGCGAACGCGCCGGACAGTTCATCTGCGTCATCGCCGGCTATAAAACCGAAATCGACGAGTTCATCCGCAATGCCAACGACGGTCTTGAACGCCGTTTCACTCACCGCATCCACATCCCCGACTACAACGAGGAAGACCTCACCCAAATCTTCCTCCAACAGGTCAAAAAAGGCAAGTTCAAAATCACCGACGAAGCCGTGGCCCTTCTCCGCCGCAAAATCGCAGAGATGGTCACCGCCAAGGACGAAAAATTTGGCAACGCCGGCACAATTATCAAACTTTTCGACCAAACCAAAGAGCGCCACTTCGCCAACATAGAAATCGACGCCTCCGACGATGCCCTCATCACCATCACCGACAAGGACATCCCCTACGATGCGCCCAAGAAGCTCAACATCGACGAAATTATGGCCCAGTTGGACCACCTCACCGGCTTGGACGGTGTCAAAAAAGCCGTGCGCGACTTGGCCGACACCCTCGTGGCGCTGCAAGCGCGCGCCGAAGACATGGGCCAGAAGGGTTCAATCAACCTCGACCACTACCTCTTCCTCGGCAACCCCGGCACCGGCAAAACCACCGTGGCGCGCCTGATGGGCAACATCTTCTACTCCCTCGGTCTGCTGCCGTCGAACAAGGTCATCGAAATCTCCGCCAAGGATATGGTTGCACCCTACGTGGGTCAAACCGCTCCCAAAACTCACGCCGCCATGATGCGCGGCATGGGCGGCGTGGTCTTCGTCGACGAAGCATACTCACTCACCGGCTCCGGCGAAAGCAATTTCGGCGCCGAAGCCGTGGCCGAAATGCTTCAGGTGATGGAGAACTACAAGAACAAGTTCATCTGCATCGCCGCCGGTTACCACCGCGAAATGCAGCAATGGCTCAACACCAACTCCGGCCTGTCGTCGCGCTTCCCCACCACCATCAACTTCGACGACTACACCGCCGAAGAACTCTCTGAAATCGCCACCAACATCTTCGCCCGCGTGCACAACCTGCGACTCACCGATGCCGCCAAGGACGCAATGCTGCGCCACTTCACCTCCCTGGTCAGCCACAAGACGCGCAACTTTGCCAACGCTCGCGAAGCCCGCAACTACGTGGACAAAGTCATCATCAATCAAGGCCGTCGCCTCCGCGCCGAGATGAAACTCCCCGGCTTCTCCAAAGATTCTTTCTACATCCTCGAGCCCGTCGACATGGACGTCCGCGACTAACCCCTCAATCCTCCCCGACTATGGCAAAACTCATCCCCTGCCCCCACTGCGGGGCCGACATAGAAAACGATAGCTGTTACTGCGACCAGTGCGGCGCCCAGCTGCTCCAATGCCCCAAGTGCGGCGAGTTTCGCAAGGGCAAATTCTGCCCTACTTGCGGTGTGCCCACTTCAGCCCCGGGCGGCGCTCCCGCCGGCCAGCCCGCTCCTGCCGGACAGTCGCAACAGCCCGTACAGCCCGTGCAACCTGCACAACCGATGCAACCACAGCAGTTCGCACAATCGATGCAACCACGCCAACCGCAGCAGTATGCGCAGTCCGTGCAACCGCAGCAGTATGCGCAACCGCAGCAGCCCGTGCAGCCGGTGCAACCGCCGCGTCCACAGCAGCAATCAACCGGCACGGCCCTACCACCGTCCGACAACGCCCCCGCATGCCTGCGCGCCGATGCCCTCGGCATAACATTGCCGCTCAAACCCGGCGCCGTAATCGGCCGCGTCAACGGCGACTACGTGGCTCAAGTCTGCACGCTCCAATACATCTCCGGCACACACGCCCGAATCGACCGCGGCGCCGGTTCACAGTGGACCATCACCGACCTCGGTTCGCGCAACGGCACCACCGTCAACGGCATCCAATGCCAACCCAACGTGCCCGTTCCCATCAAAATCGGCGACCAAATCCGATTTGCCCGCACCTACGACTTCTACGTCCAATAACCCGTTTACCCCTCTCCTTTAATATTTATACTTACCAAAATGAACATCGCAATATCATACAACGCTGTTAGCAACGTGGGCTGCGTCCGCTCCAACAACGAGGACATGGCCTTGGTATTAGGCACTTGCATCCGCGATGACAGCTATCGCGGCAAGCTCAAACTCGCCACCGGCCGATTCTCGGCCATCGTCGCCGACGGCATGGGCGGTTACGGCGGCGGCGAAATCGCCTCCGAAATCGCCATCAAATCGTTCGACCAATTCATCACAAACCTACCGACCGGTCTCGATGCTCTCCAAATAATGACAAAAGTGGGCGACTGGTTCCAAGGCGCCCAAAACCTCATCATCTCGCGACAATCCGAACCGGGATTAGACAACATGGGCTGCACTTTCACCGGCATATTCTCCTACGAAGGCAAATTCTTCATGCTCAATGCCGGCGACAGCCGCGTTTACCGCCTCCGCGGCGAAATTCTTCGCCAGCTCACCGTCGACCACTCCGAGCGCGAACGCCTCCACAATCCCAACGTCCCCTCGAACCTTATCTACAACGCCCTCGGCGTGCCCGGCGGCTTCATCGACAAATTCTTACTCGACGATGAAGCGCCCCTGCAAGACGGCGACCTTTTCATCATCTGCTCCGACGGCCTCAGCGACATGATCGACGACCACACCATCGAAGCTATCGCCAATCAGTACGGTGTTGATGCCGCACAGCCGTTGGTCGATGCCGCCCTCAAAGCCGGAGGACGCGACAACTGCACCGTGGTGGTCTTCGACTACCACTTGCTCCCGCTCGAAGAGACCGCTCCCGTCGATGACCAAGCAGCAGATGCATTCCAATCAGCCACTGTGCCACTCCAAGGCATGGCCGTGCTCAATGAAGAAGCAATCGCTCAACTCAACCAAATCGAGCAAACAGAGCGCCGCGAAGCCACCGAACCGCTATCGCTCCAAGAGCCTCCCGCCGCCTCGCACATCGAGTTCAACATCGACGAATCGCCCATCCCATCTCACTCCGACGAGTCCATGCCACAACACGACCAGCCCCAGCCACCGGTCTGCGACCCTCTGTTGGTAGTTGGCGCTGAAGGACAAACGCCCACCGACCCATCTGCTCTGCAAACACCTACAGTCGGCGGATGCGAACCCATCGACAACCAAACGCCAACCGACTCCGAAATGATGCAAACTCCGACCATAAACTG
>JBJEKG010000165.1:0-2475 GCA_051878535.1 Muribaculaceae bacterium | reverse complement strand
CGCTACATAGCCACCATCTCCACCCCCACCGCCGCCTCCCGCCACTACTTCTCCCACCAATAATGGTGAGGACAAGTATTAGCCAAACAGGGCTCATTCATATTATGATGCATTAGTGGAAGCCGAGGCGGGGGCGTTGGGCGGCTGGGGCTTGATGCGGCATAGGGATGTCGCTTGGCAGGATGGTGGAGAGTAGCTTGCGGTCGGTGTGGTCGGTGGTGGCCAAGCGTTGTGCCATCGCCGGGAGGATTTCCTGGTCGATGAGGTTGACGATGTGGCGAGCGTTGCCGAAGTTGTCGTCACGGTGCTGATAGTCAACGCTGATGCGTTTGGCTAATGCTTCGCGAGCTTCGGCGGTGAGGGAGAAGTGGTACTTGTCCAAGCGCTGTTCGGCCACTTGTACAAGCTCTTCTTCGGACAGGTCTTGGAAGACGTAGATGTTGTTCGCAGGGATGCGCGAACGCAAGCCGGGGTTCAGTTCCAACAGTTTGAGGGTCGGCTCGGTGTAGCCGGCGAGGATGAGCATCCAGTCGCGCTTGGATTCGTCGGCCAAGGCGGTCATGAGCGATTCGATTACGAAGCGGCCGGGGTCCTTCGGGTCATTGGGCTGGTAGAGTTGGTAGGCTTCGTCGATGAAGAGGATGCCGCCTTGGGCATCTTCGATGGCCTTGCGCACGTTCTCGCCCTCGGAGTTGTAGAACTGGCCGAGGAGTTCTGCACGTTCGCGCACTATCACATGGCCCGAGGACAGCACGCCGGCTTTGTACAGCTCTTGGCCGATGATTTTGGCCACGGTGGTTTTGCCGGTGCCGGGTGCGCCCAAGAACATGGAGTGGAGCGAGACCTCCGGCGTGGGCAGTCCGGCGTCTCGGCGCATCTTGGCGAAGCGCACCATCCACGTGTAAGACTCTACGCGGCGCTTCACATCGTCGAGGCCGATGAGGGTGTCGAGAGTGGGCTTGGCTGCTGCCTTTTCATCGATGAGTGCTTGCTCGTTGTGCG
This sequence comes from Muribaculaceae bacterium, assembly GCA_051878535.1. GTDB lineage: Bacteria > Bacteroidota > Bacteroidia > Bacteroidales > Muribaculaceae > CAG-873. The sequence continues at coordinate 1,473 of JBJEKG010000165.1, read as the reverse complement.
GTCCGGCATGGCGCTTGAGGAAGGCTTTGCGGTCGTCGTCGCTGCAGTTGAACGCTTCGGCCAACTCCTCACGGCTCCATACGCCCTTGATGGGCTTGCCTTTGGTTGAGAAGAAGAAACGCGCCAAGGTGCGGCCCAAGAGTTCCAGCTTCACGTCGTACATCCCTGCCGGTAGGTCTTCGATGTCGAAGCAACCGTAGCAGCCTTCGGCGTGGCCTATCGGTCGGAAGTCGCAGCTGCTCACGTATTCCTTGCCGTCGGGATCTGTCAGCGTGATGTACAGAGCGGGATAGCGTTCTACCTCCTCCGGCAGGTTGCGCTTGAGCTCGAAGTAGACGTAGAGCGTGCCGCCGGCAGCGTTGCCGGGCGAGAAGAGTAAGTCGTTGGTGTACTCATCTGTGTTGACGTTAAGGTAGGCTCCGGTCGGTACGAACCATTCCTCAGGGCGCAGCTTGATGCATTCGCTCGGCAGGAATTGCACGAATGTATGTTGCACTTGTTGGTCATCGGCGAAGATGTTGATGCAGTAGTCGTTGTTCGGACCGAGGTAATCGCGATCGATTTTCATGGTGACGGAACGGGTCACGCTCTTTTGGGTCGCTTTGATGCGGACGTTGAAGTCGGCAGTAGCCAACTCGATGGGGTCACCGTCGTTGTGATTGGTCAGCTGGATGCGGATTTTGGCGTTGCACGCACGCTTTTTCGAGGAGAAATTAGAGGGGTTGTCGACGGTGAAGGTGATGGTGAGGCGGTCGGTCGATGCCGGAAGGTAGATGCATTTAATCAGTCCGCAAGCGGCAACATCTACGTATTTATTGATTGCGGCGACGGGCACGTTCGACGGACGAACGATTACATCGTAAACATTTAATGAAGTTAAAAGAGAAAAAAGATCCATAATGATTCAATTTTTAAAGTTAATAAAAAAGATTTGCACAGAGGGGCGCGCCGCCTTCGGCTGCTTCCGCTGCGCTACACACATTCCAAAATGTCAAAGAACTACCCTGCCACGTGGGTGCGATAAGGATACAGCACACCCTGTGGGCGGTTCAAAAGTGTTGTAAATTGGAATGCCGGATTAGCACGCCACTTTCGCGACTTGCCCCGGTGGCGAGCCCATCACACTGAATTGTGAAAGAGAAGTGGTAATCATGCTAATCAACTTTAAAAATTGAAGATTGTACGGATGGCACTTAGCCATCATCGCCGCAAAGTTAGCAACAAAAATCGAATCTGCAAAATTTTCCCGCGATTTTGTACAAAATACTATGGATTCTGTATAAAATCGTGGGAAAGTATAGTCAAAGTGAGTGGATTATAGTGTGGCGAGGATTACTTGAAGCAGATGGGTGGCTACTCGCACCGGATCGCTCTCATCGGGGAGGCTAAACACGTTTTGCGCCACAATGAACTCGCCGGCGGTGTCGGTGAGATTTGCCATGTCATTTCCGAATCGTGCGGTAAATGCCGAGG
>JBJEKG010000164.1:0-12692 GCA_051878535.1 Muribaculaceae bacterium | reverse complement strand
CCCAACTCGAAGCCGCCGTCGCCGCCCTCCTCCGCCAGCTCGACCAAAAATAATCCCCACCAACAATAGCCAAAGAAAGCCAAGGCGCCTCCCCGGCCCTTGGCTTTCTTATCATAGCCCCACCCACCTTTTTGTCACGGCTCTGAGCTTCAACGATGGCTGCCCCCTCCCCCTTACCCCTCCCTCTTTCCGCTCCGGTTTTCACTTTTTTCTAAAAATTTGTTCTTATTTCGAAAATTTTTGCTAACTTTGCCGTATCTATGAACAACTTTCTGCAGTTACTAAAAACAACTTCACCTTGAATCTATAAACCAATTTAACTAAATACCTTAAAATCAATCATTTATGAAAAAGCTTTTTACAGCAGTATTGGCTGTAGCTTTTGCCTTGGTGGCTAATGCCCAGTTGGTTGAGCCGTTGTCGACGCAACGGATTCAGCTTCCTGAGGGTGTTGCTTCAGAGCAAGCTACTATCAGCCCCGACGGCTCGTATGCCGTAGTGGGCGCTATGGGTGGGTCGGCACTGACTCGTGTGGACTTCGCCTCGGGCGACACCCAAGTACTTACCTCTAACGGTCTGGCCTCGACGGTGATGATTTCGCCCGACGGCCAAAACGTGGTGTTCAACGTTGCCACTTACAACAGCAACCACCTGCGCATGACTTCTTTGCGTTCGGTGAATGTGGCCACTGGCAGTGAAATTGAGTTGGTGAAACCTTCGCGCCGCCTCAATGCCGGTTTTGCTCTGTCGAACGCCGGTGTAACCGCTATTGAAAACGGCAAGGCACGTGTGCGCGCTTTCGGCTCGGCCAAAGCTCAATCGCTGCCCGTAGCTTCAATCAACTACGGTCACCTCGACATCACCGTCAACGGCAAAACTACCACCCTCGACCCGCAAGGTCGCGGCTCGTACCTGTGGCCTTCGGTTAGCCCCGACGGCACCAAGGTGGTGTACTATCTCAGCGGCTGCGGTGCGTTCGTGTGCAACATCGACGGCACCAACGTGCGTTCCCTCGGCTACCTCCACGCTGCCCGCTGGATGGGCAACGATATGGTAGTGGGTATGGCCGACTACGACAACGGCGAGCAAATCCTCCGCTCCACCATCATCGTGAGCGACCTCAACGGCACTCGCCAAGCCCTCACCAACGATAGCCAAATCGCTATCTTCCCCTCCGCCTCGGCCGATGGCAAGCGTATCGCTTACTCCACCGCTGAAGGCGAACTCTTCATTATTAACCTTAAATAATTTGAGCCATGAAAAAGATTTTCTTAGCCTTGATGGCTCTTGCCGCTTGCACCGTCGCCAACGCTAAAACCGCCGACGAACTACGCATCTATATCAACCCCGGCCATGGTTCATGGACCGGCAACGACCGTCCGGCCACCTTGGTCAACCACCCCGATGCCTACACCCGCTACGGCACCGACACACTGAGCTTCTTCGAATCCAACACCAACCTGCGCAAGGGCTTCGGCGTGCTGGAAATGCTCCGCACCTACGGTTTGAAATACGACCCCACCCTCAATCAGGAAGGTGAGCGCTGGCAAATCGGTGCCGCCCGCGATATGAGCAACAACATCGTGATGAGCCATGTGAAATGCGGCCCTTACCACGATGATAACGGCACCGCCAATCAATTCATCAACGAAGGACTCACTCCACCCGCCGACTTGGCTTACTATAACCGCTCGCTGTTGGAAATCTGCCAAGAAGTGGAATCGAACAACTTCGACATGTTCATCTCCATCCACTCCAACGCAGCCAGCGAAGGCACATCGACCAACTACTCGCTGTTCCTCTACCGCGGTTACGACGACAAGCATGCCGCTACCGGTGTCACCGCCGAAATCCAAGCCACATCATACGATATGGCCAAAGCTGCATGGCCCTACGCCGTGGCTAACGAGCACATGATGTGGAGCCACTACACCACCGCAGCTTCTATGAACGTGCGCGGCGATGTCAACTTCTACGGTGAAAGCAATTCCGGTACGAATGAACTTGGCTATTTCGGTTATCTAAGCGTACTGCGCCACAGCGTTCCCGGTTTCTTGGTTGAAGGTTACTTCCACACCTACCAGCCCGCTCGCCACCGCGCTATGAACTTCGATGCTTGCTACCTCGAAGGCACCGCATACGCTCACGGCATCGCCGACTACTGGGGCCTCACCAAAGAATCCACCGGCGACATCCTCGGTGTGGTTCGCGACCTCCACGAAAAATTCTCCGAAACCAACTACAAGCCCAACGCCGCCACTCTCGACCGCTTCTTGCCCCTGAACGGCGTGACCGCCATCCTCTGGAACGGCGAAACAGAAGTGGCTCGCTACACCACCGACGAATACTACAACGGTGAGTTCATCTTCCGCGGCTTGGAATCCGGCACCTACACCATCACCTTCGAAGCCGAGAACTACAAACCGCTCGAAGAGCCGCTCCAAGTGACCGTGAAGGCTGCCACCATCAGCTATCCCAACGCTCAACTTGAGAACGTGAACTACGTGCCCGAAAAAGAGCCCGCTTACGACTTCCCCGACATCCTCAACGGTCTGCCTCTGTGCCCCGCCGACGACTACGTCTTCGCTGAATCGCTCGCACCCACTGCCGTTGAAGCACTCGCCGGCAAGGCCATCCGCCGCACCATCGTGCGCAACGACCGAGCCTACATCCTCGCCCTCGATGCCGAAAAAGCAGCCACTATCTTGGTTGTGAACGTAACCGATGGCACCGTCCTCGCCGAAGTATCCACCACCGGCATGCAAGGCACCACTTACGACAGCGCTTACGCTGCCAAGCTGCTCGACTGCTCCGACATCGCTCTCACTGCCGACGGCGTGCTCGTGGCTACTCCTCTGTCGGCCGTTAACTTCAACGGCGACAAGAACCAACTGAGCGTGTACAAGTGGGCCAACGACGAAAACGGTCTGCCCACCGGCGACCCCGTGCAATGGTTCACCTGCGCCGGCTCCGGTAACTACAACAACTCCTACTCCGGCGAATCCATCTGCTACACCGGCACCGCCGATGAAGGTACTCTCTACTACTCGAGCTACACCACCGCCGCTACGACCAACTTCCGCGTAACCGTAGTGCCGGTTTTGAACGGTGAAAACCAAGCCTACTCGTTCTACAAGTTCAAACTCGCTACCGGTGTTACAGCCACTGCCAACGCACTCGGCGAAGGCTATCGCATGTACACCTCGCCCTTCCACGAAGGCGCATTCCTGCTGGTTGGCCCCGGTGAATCCTTCACCATCAACGAGTACATCGTCACCAACTCCTCCACCGAGTATGAAGCCGACGCCAAACTCCCTGAAGGCCTCATCCCCAACGCCACCACCGGTTTGAACTTCTTCAAATATGCCGGCGCCACCTATATGGCCGTGCCTGAAGTTGGCGGTTACACCTTGCTGAACGTTACCAACGGCTTGGCTGCCGCCACATTGGTTGATGCCACCACCGTGGCCTTCGGCGAAGAACTGCCCGCATACGTAGCCGGCGAAACTCGCCCCATCTACAACAGCGAAATGGCTGTGACCGACGGTTACATCAACCTCACCGCCGTTACCGCCGATGGTAAAGTGGAAATGCAAACCACCAAGAGCGTAGACCAGCCAGTTCACCGCGCCGTTTACGCTTACGACTTGTTGGCCACCTCCACCGAACAAGAATACACCCTCTCGTTCAAGGTGTCCGACAACGTGCTCGATGCCACCGTAGTCCTCACTCCCGTGGCTAAAGTCACCTCCGACGAAGAAGTTCCCGCAGCCGAACTCGAAGCCGACCCCATCGTGATTCCCGTGGGCGCTGTTGAAGCCGGTGCCACTGCTGAAGTCACCGTTAATCGCCAAGAGCTCGGCGAATACTCGTTCTCTTGGGCCGTTGAAGTAGAAGGTGCCACCGTGGCTCGTCCCGCTCTCGTTTACCAAGAAACCACAGCTCCCACCGGCACCAACTGCCGCGGCGGTGTTGTGCCTCTCACCGATCCCGAATATCCCACCTTCGGCTACACTGTTGTAGGCTACGGCTTCGGCCAAGGCTTCTCGCTGTTCGACCGCGACCTCACTCCCGTAGCTGAACATGTCAGCGCCGGCGCGCCCTTCAACACCGGCAACCGTCACAGCGTATTCCGCGGCGGCGAACTCCGCGGCAAGGCCGTATTCTCCGACTGGAGCGATGCCGCTTCCGGTTACTGGATGAAAGACCCCGCTAACTTCAACGACGCTCCCGTCAACATGCTCCAAGGCGAACGCAACTCTGCCGGCGGCTTCGTTTACAACGACGTTATCATTGGCGGTGGCTCAACCTGCTGCGCTTTCGCAGGTCAAGGCGAAAACACCGTGATGTACACCTTCGAAGAAGACATCACATCCATCGGCACCAACGTCTTGGTGCGCTACCGCATCGGCGACAGCGACCAAATCACCGCTCTGCCCGAAACTGCCTTCAACAATACATTCACCGGCAGCAACTACCTGCTCAACAAGTCCGTTGACGTATACGCCACTGAAGACGGCGCATTCGTATCGCAATGCCGCGGTTCGGGTTCCAACGACAAGGGTGTGCCCTCATTCCTCTATATCGACAACGACGGCAACATCAAGTACAACTCCGGTGCATCGCTCGAGAACACCGTATCGTGCAACAGCGGTATCGCTCTCAACCGCGAACGCAACCTCTTCGCCGTGGCCGGTTACAATGAAAACGTGCGCGTGTACGCCGTAGAATGGGCAGACAACACCCCCACCCTGACCTATCTCTACAGCATCCCCAACAGCAACGGCCAAGCCGTAGGTCAAATCCGCTTTGACTACGCCGGCAACCTCCACACCTTCACCCAGAACGTAGGTTACCGCGTATACGCACTGCCCGTGCTCAATCCCACCTGCACCACTCCCGCTCCGAAGGCCCAACTGCTCACCGCCGGCCAGTCCGACATCGAAGCCATCGAGATTGACACTCCCGACGCCGAAGCCATCTACTACAACCTGCAAGGCATCCGCGTAGACGCCGCCAACCTCACCCCCGGCATCTACTTGCAAGTGAAAGGCTCCACCGCCACCAAAGTACGCTTCTAAGCATCCCCTTCATAGCATCTACCTCAAGCGGCTCCGCATTTATTGCGGAGCCGCTTTTTTGGGCGTCAGGATAAAGAAGCAAGCATTGTTGATGGGTCATCCGGGTATGCTGAAGGCAAACCTTAACCCTACAAGTAACTGATTATCAAGAGGATCTCCTATCCGCCTATGAAGTTCTTGTCAACCTCTGCGAAATCTGCTGAATCTGCGTGAAATATGGCTAACGGGTTGCGAGGATGGCGGCGAGGGCGGTGTCGATGATGGTGTCGTGGCCGTTGGCTGCGGCTTCCGGGTCGAGGTCCACGCGGATGTCGGGGTCGATGCCCTCCTCGGTCAGTTGCATTTGGCAGTCGTAGATGGGCGACGAGCTGAAGCGCACCGCCCAGCCGTTGGGTAGCTCGCTTGAGAAAGGCATACCGGAGCCGCCGCCGGTGCGGTCGCCCACGATGATGACGTTGGGCAGGTATCGCATGAAGCTAACAAACTGATTGGCAGCGCTGTAAGTGCTGCGGTTGACCAAGATGGCCACCGGCTTGTCGAGCCAAATGACGCGCCCTTGGTCGGCCGGGTCGTAGTAGTAGGCATACGGCTCGGAGAAGTCGGAGTGGCCCGGGCCGGTCTTGTGGCAGATGTATCCGGCGAGGGTGCGTTGGCGGATGAAGCGGCGGGCGAACATCTCCGACACGGTGAGCGCGCCGCCGCCGTTGTCGCGGATGTCGATGATGAGCCCCTTGGCATTGCGCAGCAGCGCCAACGCCCAGTCGAGGGTGCCATCGCCCGTGGCGAGTGTGAATTGCGGGTAGCGGATGTAGCCCACCGAGTCGGGTAACATGCAGGAATACACCCCGTTGCGCGAAAATTCTTGGAAATGGAAGTAATGCTCATCCACCAAGCGCTGGTCGAAATTCTGCGGGTAGTCGCTCCACCAATTCTTGTAATAAGACGTTGAAAAATAGGAAGTTAGGTTCACGTGACCATCTTTGAGCTCGTTGAGCATGTCCGAGCAGATGTAAAACAGCTCCAAGATGTTGGTCTCGTCGTTGACCTGCGGTCGGTAAACGGTGTAAACCGAATCCCAGTCCACGTGCTTTTGGTCGAGGAAGCAGTAATGTTGGTCGATAATGTTCCACAGGGCGTCGAAGTTGCCCACGGGGTCGTCGGGGTAGTCCTCGACCGAGTGGCAGGCCGATAGCGTGATGGCTAATATGCAGATAGTGAGTAGTTTATTCATATCAATAGAGAGGTGAGAGGGTTGCGGCATCCGGTTTGTGAGGGCGCGCACCGATGGCAAGCCATTCGGTGGTGAAGCCGATGACCAGTGAATGTTCCACGCGGCGGCTGACGATGCCCGAAGCCTTGGAGGAGAACACCTCAAGGCGGTAGCCGAGGCGGAGGTAGTTCGAGCCGAAGCGCCAGTCGGCGGTGACTAAGTTGTTGAGGCGGAAGAAGTTGCCGGGCCACGCGGCGTGGCAAATGCCGCTGTGGTTGCCGAGGTAGATTTCGTAGTAGAGTTGGTCGTAATCCGGGGCGAAGAAAGCGCCAACTACCGGCATATCAACCTGATAACGCAGGGTGAGGGACCGATTGGCCAGGCAAGTGTTCCACCATGCCATGGCTGTTGCTCCCACGGTGGCGGAGGCCTGCAGCGACACCGGGTTGTTGGAGTTGCGCAGCAGGTACAGTCCGCCGACGTTGGCCGAGGCGATGCCGCCGGCGGCTAATTTCACCGGCGCGAGGGCCGGGATGTCGAACCGGTGCATGAGCGCCCACTCCGGGCGGAAGTTGAAGTGCCACATCGTGGCCGTATTCCAGCGGTTCTCTGTGGAGCCGAGGTTGACGGCGGCGCGGAGCTGCATAGTCCAGCGGCCATGGCCGAAGGGGGCCACCTGCAGGCGTTCGTAGTCGACGGCGGCGTGCCAACCGGAGTACTGCACCGGGGTGAGGTAGGTGTCGCGCAAGTGCGACGAGCCCACCTCTGCCGCCCAGCCCGACACCACGGGCCGCAGCAGCGAATCCGGCTCGGCGGCCGCAGCCGCCAGCGCCGATAACAAGCAGAGTATGAAGAGTTTATATCGCATAATGTCAATTATTTCACGCAGATTTTGCAGATTTTTTCGGAGTGGGTGAAGGACGGTGAGGCGGGTACGCGCGGAGCGCGGTGGTGGTAAGCATCATCACCGGCTCTGCTACCTCACCCCGGCGCATGCTTTCCGATAAACGATAAACGATAAACGCTCCGGGTTAGTCGAAGAGGCGCTGCTGGCCTGTGATTTCGTCGCGGAGTTCTTCGTCGCTGAGGTCTGCAACTTGCTCTTCTTCGGCGGGTTGGTCCTCCGGTTCGTCGGGGATCGAGACTTCCTCCACGGGTTTGGGGTCGAGTTCTTCGACGGCGGTGATGGGGAAGGTGGTGAGGCGTTTACCCTTGGCTTTGAACGACTTAAGGCCGATGAATTCCTCGGCATCCACCACCAGCGGCTCGCGGAAGTCTTCGGCGAAGGTCACGCGGAACATAGCGCCGCGGTTGTCGCTCAGCGCTATCAGCGTAGACTTCTCATTATCAGTGAGATAGCGCTGCGGACGCGGCGACGGTTCAAACTTGAACCGCTTGATGTAGGGGTAGCCTTGGTCGGCATCGTTGAGCACCGCGGTCCACTCTTTGGCCGGGTCGAAGCGCTCGATGCGCAGGATGTTGTCGTCGTAGTGGTTGGTTTGGGCAAAGGAGGTGGTGTAGAACTGGCCGTCGTTGGTGATGACCAGCACCAAATCTTCACCGGCAAACTCGCCGAGGTACTGGCCGTGGCCCTCGTAGTTGAGGCGCAACACGTCGGGGTCGAACCACACCTGCAACCCGCCCAAGGTTGATGCCCCGCGCCCTTTGAGGGTGAAGCGGTACACTTCGTTGCGGGTGACCAGATTGCCATTGGCGGTGCGGCTCTTGATGGCTAAGTTGGCGAAATCCACGTCAATTTGCAACTTTTTCAGCCCGCGTTTGGGTTTGAGGATGACCTTGACCACTTCGGCCTCGCCGTTGGGATTGGCCGAGAACCACGACACCTTCGAGCCGGGCAGGCCTTGGGTGAGATTGTACTCGCGGTCGCGGGTGACGGTGTTGACAAAGAAGCGCTTCATCATGTAGGCGCCGTCCTTGCCGTTGCGGTAGATGACATTGTAGATGGTGCGGCGGTCGTTGCGCTTGAACACGTCGATGTGGATGATGCCCTTGCCCACGAACATCTTCTCCTGCACCTTGACCACCTTGTAGCGGCCGTCCTTGTAGAAGATGATGATGTCGTCGATGTTGGAGCAGGGGCACACGAGTTCGTCCTTCTTCAAGCCGGTGCCGATGAAGCCCTCTTCGCGGTTGATGTAGAGCTTCTCGGTGGCCTCGGCCACGGTGGTGGCTTCGATGGAATCGAAGCCGCGGATGACGGTGCGGCGCGGGTAGTGCTCGCCGTACTTGGCCTTGAGGTTCTCGTACCATTGGATGGTGAAATCCACGATGTGGTCGAGGTGGTCGAGCGTTTGGGCGATGCGCTGGCCGAGGGTGGAGATGAGGCGGTCGGCCTCGTCGGCGTTGAAGCGCAGGATGCGCTTCATCTTGATTTCGAGCAGGCGCAACACGTCGTCGTCGGTGATTTCGCGGAAGAAGGCGCCGGCGAAAGGTGCCAAACGCGTATGTATGTGAGCCACAGCGGCTTCGGTGGTAGGTGCTTGTTCGTATTCCTTGTCTTTATATATACGTTGCTCGATAAAAATCTTCTCCAACGAGGCGAAAAGCAGCTGCTCGCGCAGTTCGCCGAGGTCGATTTCCAACTCGCGGCGGAGGATGTCGACGGTGCGGTCGGTGGAGTGGCGCAACACGTCGCTCACGCCCAAGAACTCCGGCTTGTCGCCGCGAATCACGCAGCAGTTGGGCGAGATGCTCACCTCGCAGTCGGTGAAAGCGTAGAGTGCGTCGATGGCCTTGTCGGACGAGGTGCCCGGCAGCAGGTACACCATGATGCGGGCCGTGCTGGCGGTGTTATTGTCCACACGCCGTATCTTGATTTTGCCTTTTTCGAATGCCTTGAGGATGGAGTCGATTACCGCGCCGGTGGTGCGGCCGAAGGGGATTTCGGTGATGGCCAAAGTGCGATTGTCCACCTTCTCAATTTTGGCGCGGACTTTGAGCGTGCCGCCGCGGCGGCCGTCGTTGTAGCGGCTCACGTCGATGTAGCCGCCGGTGACGAAGTCGGGCAGCAGTTTGAACTCCTCGCCGCGCAAGTAAGCCACGGCGGCATCGCACAACTCGTTGAAATTGTGCGGCAGAATCTTCGATGAGAGGCCCACGGCAATGCCCTCGGCACCTTGCGCCAAGAGCAAGGGGAACTTCGACGGCAGCGTCACCGGCTCCTTCTTGCGGCCGTCGTAGCTCATGGTCCACTCGGTCACCTTCGGGCTGTAGAGCGTGTCGAGAGCGAACTGCGACAGGCGCGCCTCGATGTAACGGCCGGCAGCGGCCGAGGCGCCGGTGAGGATGTTGCCCCAGTTACCCTGCGTTTCCACTAATAGGTCCTTTTGACCCAATTGTACCAAGGCATCGTTGATGGAGGCGTCGCCGTGGGGGTGGTACTGCATGGTGTTGCCCACGATGTTGGCCACCTTGTTGAAGCGACCATCGTCCAACGTCTTCATTGAGTGGAAGATACGACGCTGCACGGGCTTGAGGCCGTCGTCGATGTTGGGCACTGCGCGCTCCAAGATTACGTAGGAGGCGTAGTCCAAAAACCACGTTTGGAACATGCCCCGCAGGTGGTGCTTCACCACGTCTTTGGGGTCGCAATAAGGCTTCGGACCGGAGGTATGTTGCAGGGTGCCTGCCGGTTGCTCGGCATCACCCTCGTCGATAGGGTCAGTAGGGTCGTATGTGGGATTTTCGTCACTCATTTTAAGGCATATTTTAAGGCGTATGCAAATTTAGCAAAAATTTGGCAAACGGCCAAAAAAAATTGCTCAATCACAGCAACCCGGTGCAAATTGAATAGAAGAGATTGCCGAAAAATCGGTACACGGCGTTGATGAATTGCGAGCAGCCGAAGATGAGGAACACGGTGATGAGTGCGAGCATGTTGTAGAGCTGTTTGAATCCCTTAGAATGCTCAACATCAACGAAATACGAGGCCACGTTGCGCAGGATGTTGCCGCCGTCCAATCCGGCCAACGGCAGCACGTTCAACCCGAACAGCAGGAAGCTGTAGAAAGCATAGTCGAGCGCTAAATCGCAGGCGGTGCTATCGCAACCGTTGTGGAACATGATTATGCCCACGGCTATGCCCACCAGCGTTATCAGCAAGTTGACCATCAGGCCGCCGGCGTTGATGAGTAGCTGCTGCGTGGTGGTGCGGCGCTGCAATTCGGCCGGGTCCAGGGATACGTAGCCGCCAAAGGGGAGGAAGCCGAGGCAATACTCGGTGTGGCGCCATTTGGGCAAGGTTGACGGCGGTAACTGCTTAACGAACAAGGCTTTATACAGCGTGCCCGTTGCCGGCACCAGTTGCCCGGTGGGAGCCACGAGCGCATCGTTGATGTAGCCGCGGGTGAGCCGAAACGATATCCACGCCCACTCGCCCATCACCTGCATGCCAATGCCGCTATCGTTGCGCAGATTCACCGGCCGCTTGCGCGAAATCAGCGCCACGCGCCCCGTGGCCGGGTTGTATTTCAAAAATGTGACGCCAAAATTGAAGAACAGGCTTGCACGGCGCACCGGCACGCCAAATCGCCGCGCCCACAGATAGTGTCCCGCCTCGTGCAGCACAATCAGCGGCGTCAGAATGCAAATCAAAAATTCAAAGTCAAACATACAGCCAAAGAAGGGAAGTGAATTGTTAAAGCGTGTTGTCAAGATGGTCAATGCGTAGCAAGAGCTACGGAGCAGTTGCAAAAAGAAAAGTGCGCATGTTCCAAAGTAGGTTTGGTGGAGGTGTAAACTGCTACTTGTCGCATAATCAGTAGGGTGTATGGATTTTCAGCACGATGTCCATGCCGAGCACGGCCATTATTCGTTCGATGGTGCGCAGCGAGGGGTTGCCTTTGCCGCGCTCGATGTCCTTGATGGTGGCGAGACTCACCTCGGCCATTTCGGCCAAGTCCAACTGCGATAGGCGCAACGAGCGGCGCCGATCTTTCATCACTGCTACAATATCCATAAGTATATTAAATTAAACTTTTGTGCAAAGTTACGACAAATTTTCGACAAAAGCAAGCAAAAAGTCGAATAAAATACACTTTCAGATGGGCGCGCCGCTGCTCGGCTTCCGCCTCGCCACAGAACCGCACCGCGGCAGGCGCTTTGCTATGCCGCGGCGGGGTGCCGAGGCGGTGCGGCGGGCTCGGTGGGGAGAGATGACAAAGGCTGCCCGGGGGCAGCCTTTGTCATGTGGTATAGAGGATGGGATTAAGCGTTGAGAGCGGCGTTGGTTTTGTGCACGGCAGCGGCGCTGGCTGCGAATGCGGCCTTTTCTTCTTCGTTGAGGTCGAATTCCACGATTTTTTCGATGCCGTCTTTGCCGAGGATACAGGGCACACCGATGCAGAGGTCGGATTCGCCGTATTCACCTTCCAACAGAGCGGAGCAGGAGATGAGGCGTTTTTGGTCGTGGATAACGGCAGCGACTACTTGAGCCGAAGCAGCACCGGGAGCGTACCAAGCGGAGGTGCCGAGGAGTTTGGTGAGGGTGGCACCGCCTACCATGGTGTCGGCAGCTACTTTGTCGAGCACTTCGGCGGGGAGCAGGGTGCTCACGGGCAGACCGCGGTAAGCGGCGAAGCGTTTGAGAGGAATCATGGTGGTGTCGCCGTGGCCGCCGATTACGATGCCTTCCACTTCGGTGGCGTTGCAGCCGAGGGCTTGGCTGAGGAAGTATTTGAAGCGAGCGCTATCGAGTGCACCGCCCATGCCGATGATGCGGTTTTTGGGCAGACCCATTTCTTTGTGGAGCAGGTAGGTCATGGTGTCCATGGGGTTGGATACGCACACGATTACAGCGTTGGGAGAGTGCTTGAGCACGTTGTCGGCAACGGATTTCACGATGCCGGCGTTCACGCCGATGAGTTCTTCGCGGGTCATGCCGGGTTTGCGGGGGATACCGGAGGTGATTACCACCACGTCGGAGCCTTCGGTAGCGGCGTAGTCGTTGGTTACACCTTTGAGGCGAGTGCTCAAGCCAAGAATGCTGGCGGTTTGCATGATGTCCATGGCTTTGCCTTCGGACACACCTTCTTTAATGTCGAGGAGAACGACTTCGTCGGCAATTTGTTCTGTTACCAGAACGTTTGCGCAGGTGGCGCCTACGTTGCCGGCGCCGATGACTGTAACTTTTGACATAGTTTTTGAGTATAAAAGAGTGTTATTGTAGTTTTTGCAATAGTTTTGTGTTAGCACTGCAAATTTACGGAAAAATTTCCACAATGCGAAATTTATTGTGATAATCTTTCACAAAATTTGCATAATTATTGTTCTGCGGGCTCTTCGGGCACGGGTTGAGGCTTGGCGCGGGTGAATGAGGGTAGTGTGTAGTAAATTGAGAATGAGCCGGTTATAGATGATTCGCGTGTACCAAAGCCGGGAAT
>JBJEKG010000163.1:0-2502 GCA_051878535.1 Muribaculaceae bacterium | reverse complement strand
CGTTCACGCTGACTTCGGGTAGCAAACTGCCTTTGATGCGTGTGCAAATATGTTCTATCTTGCCTGAGGGTAATGTAATTTTATTGGAAACTTCAATTTGTGCGCTGAGCGGGCGGAGGTTGTCGACGATGAAGTCGGTGACCATCTGCTGCTCGCGTGTGTTCTTTTCATCCCATGGCCCACAGCTGTCGGCGGGGCGGGTGCCGGCGAGCGCCATGGTGATGTATTTGCGGTCGAAGGCGTCGAGGAGCACTTCGGGCGTAGCGCCCATCCACGCGCCTGTGGCCGGGGTGTAATATATGTGGCAGAAATTCAGCGGCATAGCTTCGGTCAGCGCGGCGAAGCAGTTGGCGGGCGACTGCGGCAACGTGCCCGTGGCGGTGCGAGCTATCACGGTCTTGCCGCCGGTGGTTTTCAGCTCCTCAATCAGCGATTCCACACGGCTGAGGTACTGCTCGCGGTCGGTGGCGGCGGGCAGCTCGTCATCTGTGGCAGACTGTTCGCCAAGTCTCAACACGGCTTCCGCCGACAAGCGGTTGCGCAGGGTGATGTTGGCGTTAGAGCCTGTGTTCCAACGGTTTATCACGAACAGCTTGTCGTCGATTAGCGGCGAACAGCCATTGTCGGCCATAAACACCGGTTCGCAACCCGGAAATCGGTAGGCTGCGAACGGAATATGGTGCGCGATGCAGTGATTTATTGCGGTATGTAGCTGATTATCAAGCATTTTATTCTGCTATTGTGGCGATAAGTTCAAAGGGCAAGGCCTTGTTGACGGTTACGCGGTAGAATTCGCCGATGGTGAGCGGTTGGGTCTTCTCCACGAGCACTTCAGGGTCGACTTCGGGCGAGTCGAACTCGCTGCGGCCTACGTAGTAATCGTCTGTCTCTGAATCGATTACCACACGCAATGTCTGTCCCACTTTGCTCAAGTTTGAATCCAATGCCACCTGTTCTTGCAGCGCCATCAGCCGGTCGAGGCGCGATTGCTTCACCTCCTCGGGGATGTCGTCGCTGAACTCTTTGGCGGCGCGGGTGTCCTCCTCTTCGCAGTAGGCAAACGCGCCCATGCGCTCGAACTTTTGCTCGCGCACAAACTCCATCAGCCGCTCGAATGCTTCATCGGTTTCGCCCGGGAAACCCACCATCAGTGTTGTGCGGATGTGGATGCCGGGCACTTCGCGGCGCAGGCGTTGCAGCAGCTCGCGGGTGTCGGCGGCGGTGATGTGGCGGTGCATATTATTTAATACGGTGTCGTCGATGTGCTGCAGGGCGATGTCGAGGTACTTGCACACGTTGTCGCGGCGCGCCATCACCTCCAACACGTCGTAGGGGAAGTCGGCCGGGTAGGCATAGTGCAGGCGTATCCATTCCACGCCGGCGATGTCGGCCATGCGGTCAATCAATTCGGCCAAGGCGCTACGGCCATACAGGTCGTGGCCGTAGAAGCTGAGGTCTTGCGCTATGACGTTGAACTCTTTCACGCCGCGGCTAACCAATTCGCGCACTTCGTCGAGGATTTCTTCCACCGGGCGCGAGTGGTAACGGCCTGTAATTAAGGGGATTGCGCAGAAGGCGCAGAAGCGGTTGCATCCTTCGGCTATCTTGAGGTAAGCGTAATGTTCGGGAGTGGTGATTTGGCGGTCCCAGTCGCGAGTGATGGTGGCAGAGGTCACCTTAGCTCGCTTGGCCACAGCTTCAATCACGCCGTTCCAGTCAAACTTGCCATACCAACCGTCGACTTCGGGGATTTCTGCGGGCAGCTCGCTGCGGTAACGTTCGGAAAGACAGCCCATTACGTACACGGCGTCGATGTGGCCGTCGGCTTTCTGACTGCACGCGTCCAAGATGGTTTCGATGGATTCCTCCTTGGCGTCGCCGATGAATCCGCAGGTGTTGATGATTACAGCGCCATGGGTGAAGCGGTCGGCATTGTGCACCGCGTTGATGCCCACGTCGCTGAGGCGACGCAGTACACGCTCGCTGTCCACAAGGTTTTTCGAGCACCCCATGGTGATTAAGTTTACTTTGTATTTTGGCATTGTTTTATCGTTTGCCGAAAAGCGATTCTACAAATTCGCGTTTGTTAAAAATTTGGAGGTCTTCGATACCTTCGCCCAATCCGATGTACTTCACCGGAATCTTGAATTGGTCGCTGATACCGATGACCACGCCGCCCTTGGCGGTGCCGTCCAACTTGGTGATAGCCAAGTCGGTAACCTGTGTGGCGGCGGAGAATTGGCGTGCTTGCTCAAAGGCGTTCTGACCCGTGGAGCCGTCGAGCACCAACAGCACTTCGTGGGGTGCGCCGGGCACCACTTTATCCATCACGCGCTTGATTTTCGACAGCTCGTCCATCAAGCCTTTCTTATTGTGCAAGCGACCGGCGGTGTCGATGATGGCCACGTCAACGTGGTTGGCCACAGCCGACGACAGCGTGTCGAAAGCCACGGCGGCGGCGTCCGAGCCTAATTGCTGCTTCACCACTGGTACGTCGGCGCG
>JBJEKG010000162.1:0-2529 GCA_051878535.1 Muribaculaceae bacterium | reverse complement strand
GATGGTGGCGAAGGCTTGGTCGTCGGCGCGGCGGCGCAGGTTGACCACGCACCGGCGGCGCATGTCGGCCACGTGCAAGGTGGGCGAAGCCACTACTTCCAAGGTGGCTGCATCGGCCCACTGCGTGGCGGCTTCCTGCGGGATAAGCAACACGGCTCGCCATGCCGGCGCCTCCACGGTGGCGGGCAGGGTGGTGCGCGAATCGTCGCTCAGCAGGCGCACCACGCCGTCGAACTGCGAGCCATCGGGGTGGGTCATCAGTTGCGGCGCCGACCGCATGATTACGTTGCCCTTGGCATCGCGCAGGCGCGTCTGCACCAGCGCCGGCTGCCACCACACCCCGCGCAGGCGGGCTTGGCGGTCCAAATCGGCGTAAGCATCGAGGGCGGCATCCGACAGGGCGCGGCGGTCGGCGGCGGTGGTGGCCGCGCTCAGGGCGTAAGCGCGACTCAGTGTGTAGGAATCGACCGTGGTGGCCAAGGCCACGTTCTTGGTAGTAGCCATCACCCGCGGCATCTTCGGCGCTTCGGTTTCCATTTCGGCGATGGTGTCGGCGGTCACACGCAAGCGCACCGGGCCACCCGTCACGGCCAAGCGCACGGTCTCCACATCGGCCGTAGCCGAAAAAAGCCGGCCGAACACTATGTATTCGACCACGATTTCGCCCCGCACAGCCAGGCCGACATTGGTGCCGTTGGTCAGAAGGGTGACGGTGCTGCCATCGGACTGCGGCACCTCCACCAAGGGACGCCAGCCGTCGGGGTATTGCTGTTTGGGAAGGGTTGCGGGACGAAGCGCCACGCCGTCGCTGCTGAAAGAGGGTCGCAAGTTGTGGCATTTTTCAACCACCACGCCGTCGGCATCGGAGCCGAAAGGCGCAAGCATCAATTGAGTGTGTTTCATTACAGTAAAAATTAGAAAGGTGAAAATGGCAAAAAAATGGTTGACGCTGCAAAATTACGACGCCAACCGCCCTCACCGCGCAAAATTTGGTCCTCGCGACCAAATTTCCGCCAATTTCCGCCATCCGGGAGGTTTTAAGGATTTTTAACTCGGTTGTTTGCTGTTTTTTTGCTTATTTTGCATAAAATTAGTTTCTTATGCTTCCCGCCGCCTCTTTAGCCAACATTCTCATTGCGGATGCCGACGGCGACGTTGGCGACCTTCTCCGCCTCAACCTCCACAGCGAAGGCTTTGCCGTGGAACAGACCGACTGCGCCACTGTGCTCGACCTTTCGCCCTATCGCCTTGTGGTCATCGACATTGCCGACCTCGAACTCGGCTGCAACACCATCCGTGTCATCAAGCAGAAGTACCCCGACTTGGCCGTCATCTACTGCTCGGAGCAGTGTCGCGGCGCTGCCGTACCCGCGGTGCTCGATGCCGGCGCCGACGACTGTCTACCCAAGCCGTTCTCCCTGCGCGAGATGTTGGCACGCATTCGCGCCCTGATGAGGCGCTCGGCCGCCCCCGGGCCGCAGGTGTTGGAACTCGGCGCGCTCCGGTTGGATTTGGAAGCGCACACGGCCTCCACCCCCGAGGGCGATTTGATGCTGTCAGTGACCGAGTTAGCGCTCTTGGAACTGCTGATGCGAGCCGACGACTACCTCTCGCGCGCCGACATCCTCAGCCAACTCTGGCCGGGCAGCGACGGAGGCAACCCGCGCGTGGTCGACACTAACATCTCGCGCCTGCGCCGCAAACTCGCCCCCGCCGGCCTTACCATCGCCAACCGCAGCGGCATCGGCTACCGCCTCCAACCCATCTAAATAGCAAAAGGCCCCGCTATCACGCGGAGCCTTTTTGCATCTGCTTCAATCCCTTATTAGCAAACGGTCTCGCTATCACGCGGAGCCTTTTTGCATCAGCTTCAATCCCTTATTAGCAAACGGCCCCGCTATCACGCGGAGCCTTTTTGCATCTGCTTCGAGCTCTTGCTCGACGTTTTACAGAAGCTTCAGATCCAAATCTTTGCAGAAGGCTGCGAACATCGGCGACTGCTCGAGCATGTGGTCGAAAACACGGCGCTCGTTCCAGAACTGCGGCGGCAACTCGCCCTCGATGGTTTGCAGCACGAAGGTGAACAGGTCGTTACGCAACTTTGCCCGCATGTGAGCCATGATTTGGTCCATCGACTCGGAGAACAGGGTGGAGTTGGCCACATCCAGCGCGAGCTGATAGCGGTTATTGACCATCTCGGGCTTAGCCTTCGACATGATTTGGATGAGGGCATAGTTGCTCTGATGCTCGTCGATGTACGACTGCCACGCGGCAGCCACACCTTCGGCGGTGACCGGGGCGGCGAGCATCACTGACGCCTCTTCGGCCTTGGCAGTGCGGTTGCCGCTCATGCTCAGCGCGCCCACGCGCATGGCCGTACCGCCGGTGCGCGGGGTGGCCGCGCCGGGGGTGTAAGTTGACCGCGGCGCGGCAGCCGGTGTGGGTGCAGTCGGTGCTGCAACAGGCTGAGCCGCAGCGGCTTGCGGCTGCGGAGCAGATTGCGGCGCTGCCGCCGGTTGCGCCAAGGCG
>JBJEKG010000161.1:0-2534 GCA_051878535.1 Muribaculaceae bacterium | reverse complement strand
TCCTGTGAATTTTTTTCGCGCACGTTCGACCGCGTCGGACTTTTGACACACTTTCGGGGAAATCCGGATGGCCGGGGGCGGTTAGTCTCTGTAGAATGTGGCCACTTTGGTATAGCCGCCATGGCCATCGTAGAGCGGACCGGGAGCGTCGTTGCCTTCGATGAACGTCATTTTCAAATTATTAAACTCGTCTAATTCAAGACGAACTTTACAAGTGCGGGTCTCCCCATCTTCCGGAGGACTCATCGTTCTTACGAGCCTCATATCCAAGATGGCGTATTTGTAGCTGTTGTGCAAACTGAAATTGTAGACATTCCATGCTTCAAAACATTGCATCTCTGTGCCACAAAATCCTTTGCTATCGTAAATACCCATATCTTCCCACGTACATGATGAATTAATCGGGTCTAACTTCATTTCATAAACGTAGTTGATGCCCGAATCCATAAGACCCTGTGATTTAATCGAAAAGCCGCCTGTGAAGAGCTTGAGCGCTTCTTGCCGGGTCATCTTGGGCTCGGCCGGTGCTTCCTCCGCGGCCGGTGCTTCCTCTGCGGCCGGCGCTTCCTCTGCGGTCGGCGCTTCCTCTGCGGCCGGCGCCTCCTCTGCGGCCGGTACGGATTCTTCAGCAACTTCTTCAACTGTAACCTCATCAGCCGTGACAACTTCCTCATCTTTTTTGAAGATGTTGAAAATGACAAACGCAAGCACGGCTGTGCAGCAGAGAATCAAAACCGGCAATAACCAACCATTCTTCTTTTGGTCGATACGCTCCGGAATTGTGGCCTTTTGGCCGGAGGTGCCTCGCGGCACAGTTGAGCGTCCCTGCGCCACACCACCTTGCGCCATTTGTGCTTTATAGTAAGTGTAGTCATTAAACACCGATGCAGCCAACATCGCCGCATTGGCCGGGCGGTCCTCGGCGCGGTATTCAATGGCGCTCAAGATAGAGTTGATTTGCTCGGTGCTCAGATTGAGCGAAGTCAGTTCGTTGCGCACATTCTCCAGACGGATTTCCTGCGCGCGAGCGGGGCGATGTCCGGTGAGGCAGAAAAGCATAGTTGCGCCCAAGCCGTATACATCGGCGGTCGGTTGGAAGGTGGTGAATCCGCCATACTGCTCCACCGGGGCGTATCCGGGCGTGTATCCGGCGGCCGCGATGGAGGATGTGGCATTGCCTTGGCCATCGTAATGCTTCGATAAGCCAAAGTCAATGAGCACCGCGCGATAGGAGTTGCTTTGTCGCACCAACATGATATTCTCCGGCTTAATATCATAGTGAGCCACCTTGTTGAGATGGAGCAGAGCCACCGAGTTGCAAACCGGCTTCAGTAAGGCGGCCATTTGGTTGAATGTCAGTCGGCCGTAAGTTTGCACATACTGAGCCAGCGAGCCACCGTTGAGGTATTCCATGGCGTAGTAGGCCGTACCATTCTCCTCAAACACGTCTTCGACTTTGACGATGTTCGGGTGTTGAATGCCTAAGGTCTTGAGCCGTTGCGCTTCCACGATGAAAGCACGTAGCGACCGCGCCACCTCGTTAGATACAGGTTGCGAGGAGATTACACGTTGAGAACGTGGGTCGCGGCTGCAAAGCGAACTGATAAAATGCTCTTTCAGCGCCAGATACTTCGTTGCCGGAGCATTGTTCACTATAGTCTGAGCCTCCACCAAATAGGTGATGCCAAATCCGCCTTGGCCCAGCACCTTTACAATGGTGTACCAACACTTGGAACTCTTAAGATGAGTGCCGATTGTTAAACAAGAATTATCCATTTTTTTTTGAGAAGATTATTTCTTACTGATTTGCTTTACTCGAGTTTGGCGTCACGAATGAATGTGGCCACGTTGTCGTATAATCTATGGTCGTCGGCGAATGTACCTAAGAGCGGGCCGGGGCCTACCTCACCTTCAATAAGCGACATTTCGAGATTGTTTTGCGCGTCCAATTCCAACCGCACCTTACACGTGAGCGGTTGCTCTTGGATGTCTTCGTAATATTGATACTCGTCGAAACGCTCTAATCCCACAATTGCAAACTTAAGGCTATCATCCAAATCAAACGATGTCACCACCCATAGCTCAGGCATTTGATTATAGGTGACGCAATATCCTTTGCGATTGTGAATATTTTCTTCGTGCAAACTACAAGTGGAGCCCACCGGGTCTAATCTCAAAATATACTCATAGTGTATAGTACCATAATCTTCAATAATGGCAAAAGATCCTGTAAACAATGCGATTGCTTTCTCGCGCGACATCGTGCCCTCTTCAACAGTGATTGAATCCGCCGATGATGCTACATTACTGCTGCCTTGACTTTGATTAGCACACGAGAGCATAACGAAACTGCTGATTGCCAATAGGAATGCGGCGAAGTAACGCCTGCTATAACAGTGCATTACAGATGATTGATGAGAATTATTCATTATGATTCAGTATTTGTGATGTGGACCACAAAGTTACGAATAAATCGGCAAAACTGCAACCCTCACCTCAAAAAAATTAGCCTCCATCCACGGCTCTTTCATTTA
>JBJEKG010000160.1:0-2541 GCA_051878535.1 Muribaculaceae bacterium | reverse complement strand
ATTTGGCGCACTGTTTCAAAATTTGGTTCACGCGACCAAATTTTCGAGTTTTTTGCGAAGTGGATAACGAAAAAAAGAACACGAATCACACGAATCATACGAATAAGAAAGAGCTGTGGAGGTATGTTTCTCGATTTACCCTGTTCTTCGCTTTTATTTGGCTTTTTGAAATCTTTTTCGTATCTTTGCCGCAAATTCACATCTTTATAATATGAACAAAAAATATTTATACAGCTTTGCCATCGCTGCGCTCTGTTGCGGCAACGCCCTCGCGCTCGGTCACGGCATCGACACCAACAACCTCGACACCTCCGTCAACCCCGCACATGATTTCTACAACTACGCTTGCGGAGGTTGGATGGTTCACAACCCATTAGGCGATGAGTACTCGCGCTTCGGCAGCTTCGACCAGCTCGGCGAACTCAACCGCAGTCAGGTGAAAGACCTCGTGCTCGGTCTTGACGCTTCCACCGCCGAATTCGGCTCCAACACCCAGAAAATCGCCGACCTCTACGCCATGGGCATGGATGCCGACCGCCTCAACCGCGAAGGCGCCGCTCCCCTGATGGCCGACCTCGCCAAAATCGCCTCCGCCACCAAGCAAGACCTGCCCCAACTGCTGGCCACCATCCCCGGCCTCGACGCATTCTTCAACATTTTCGTTGAAGCCGACATGGCCGACGTGACCACCAACGCCATGTACTGGTACCAAGGCGGCATCGGCCTCGGCGACCGCGACTACTACATCCTCAACGGCGAAGACGAGCAACGCGTGCGCGCAGCCTACCGCGAGTACCTCCACACTCTCGCCACCCTCATCGGCTACGACCACGCCGCCGCTTACCGCCTTGTAGGCAACGTGATGGACGTGGAAACCGCACTCGCCCAGGCTGCCATGTCGCGCGAAGAGCTCCGCGACCCCGCCGCTACCTACAACCCCACCCCGATGGCCAACATCTGCGCTCGCTACACCAACTTCGACCTGCGCCGATTCTTCTCCGCCCTCGGCATCAACTCCATCGAAACCCTCGTGGTAAGCCAGCCCAAGGCCCTCGAAGCCGTCGACCAAATCATCGGCTCTATCTCTGACACCGCCCTGCGCGACTACCTAACCGCCTGCTACCTCCGTTCGGCCGCTTCATACCTCAGCGACGACTTCATCGATGCCGAATTCGCCCTCAACCAAGTCCTCTCCGGCGTGCAACAGCAGCAACCCCGCTGGAAACGTGCCCTCTCCGTGCCCAACCACATGCTCGGCGAAGCACTCGGCCAGCTCTACGTGGCTCGCTACTTCCCCGCCGAATCCAAAGCCAAGATGGAGACCTTGGTGCGCAACCTCCAAACCGCTCTCGGCCAACACATCGATGCCCTCACTTGGATGAGTCCCGAAACCAAAGCCCGCGCCCACGAAAAACTCTCCACCTTCTTGGTGAAAATCGGTTACCCCGACGTTTGGCGCGACTACTCCGCCCTCTCCATCGACCCCAACAAGTCGTACTGGACAAACGTCCAAGCCTGCATGGTGTTCAATATCAACTACATGCTCTCCGACTTTGGTAAACCCGTCGACCGCAACCGCTGGTACATGACCCCGCAAACCGTCAACGCTTACTACAACCCCACCACCAACGAAATCTGCTTCCCCGCCGGCATTCTTCAACCGCCTTTCTTCGACCCCGAAGCCGACGATGCCGTTAACTACGGCGCTATCGGCGTGGTAATCGGCCACGAAATGACTCACGGCTTCGACGACCAAGGCCGCAACTTCGATGCCTACGGCAACCTCAACAACTGGTGGACCGACGCCGATGCCGAAGCCTTTAACAACCTCGCCGACCAACTCGTGGCTCAGTTCGACGCTGTGGAAGTAGCCCCCGGCGTACACGCCAACGGCCGATTCACACTCGGTGAAAACATCGCCGACCAAGGTGGCCTCCGCGTGGCTTACACCGCCTACCACAACTCGCTCAACGGCGCCGAAGCTCCCGTAATCGACGGCTTCACCCCCGACCAGCGCTTCTACCTCGCTTACGCCAACGTATGGGCCGCCAACATCCGCGAGGCCGAAATCCTCAAGCGCACCAAAACCGACCCCCACTCGCTCGGCCGCTGGCGCGTCAACGCCACCCTGCGCAACATTGCACCCTTCTTCGCCGCTTTCAACATCAACGAAGGCGATGCCATGTTCCGTCCCGAAGCCGAACGCGTTATCATCTGGTAACCTCCACTCGACAACACTTAATGCACTATACATCTTATCACAACCATGAAATTAAACTCTACAAGCCTGTCGGCCACCATCCTGGCCGGCGCGGCTTTGCTCGCTATGCCGATGCACGCCGCCGATGAACAATACGCCTCCTGGCCTACCTACAACGGTAGCGACCTCGAAATGGTAGTTGACTCACAGTCAACTCGTTTCGCCCTATGGTCGCCCGAAGCCGACGCCGTGCGTCTCTTCGTCTACGACACCGACCGCAACACCCACGCCACCGACACCATCGACATGGCCCGTGCCGACCACGGCCTGTGGCGCGCATC
>JBJEKG010000159.1:0-2569 GCA_051878535.1 Muribaculaceae bacterium | reverse complement strand
GTGCAAACACCTGTGATTCAGGTAAATACCAACGAGGAAGCCGTGGCGCAAGTGGCACGCTTGCTCGGCGTCACACCCAACGCCGACGTGTTCGCCCCGTCCAACCGCATCGACGTGCGCGAGGGCGTGAACGACTGCGTCATCCTCTTCGATCAATTCACCCCCGACCACCGGTCGCTGCTCAGCGCCCTCGACTTCATGCGCCGCCGCGCCACAGCCACGCGCGCCAACACGGTCATCCTCTCCGAGGTGTTCGGCGCCGACTCCGCCGCCGTGCTCAATATGCTCTATCGCTTCGGAATCAACCGCGTAATCACAATTGGGTCAGAAAGTTACACCAACGCGCCGTCGACCATCACCCTGCAGCACGCCGCCTCCGTAGCCGACTTCCTCGCCACCTTCGACGCCAACCGCTTCAGCAGCGAAACCATCCTCATCTTCGGCCGCGGGCTGCAACCGGTCAAGGACATGCTGGCCGTGCCGCGCCACGACACCATCATGGAGGTCAACCTCGATGCGCTCATCCACAATTTCAACTACTACCGCTCGCTGCTGCGCCCCGCCACCGGATTAGTGGCCATGGTCAAGGCGTCGGCCTACGGCCTCGGCGCCGTGGAAGTGGCCAAGACGCTGCAAGCGCAAGGTGCCGCCATGCTCGCCGTGGCTGTCATCGAGGAAGGCATCGAACTGCGCCGCGGCGGCATCTCGATGCCCATCGTGGTGCTCAACCCCGTCACCGGCAACTATAAAGCGCTGTTTGACAACCGCTTAGAGCCGTCGGTATTCTCCATGCGCGAACTGTCTACCCTGCTCGATGCCGCCCGCAGCTGCGGCGTCGACTGCTTCAATGCTCACATCAAACTCGACACCGGCATGCACCGCGTGGGCTTCGTCGAAAGCGAGCTGCCCGAACTCATCGCCACCCTGCAAACCACCCGCGGCATCCGCGTGGCATCCATCTTCAGCCACCTTGCCACCGCCGACTGCCCCGACATGAACGACTATACCCAGCTCCAGCTCACCACCTTCCACCGCATGTCGACGGCCATCGTCGAGGCGCTCCCCTACCCCGTGAAGCGCCACATTCTCAACACCGCCGGCATCATGCGATACCCTGAGTATCAGTACGATATGGTGCGCCTCGGCATCGGACTCTACGGCGTGTCGCCCCTCGAAAGCATGCCCGGCGACCTGCGCCCGGTGGCCACGCTCCGCTCCACCATCATCTCCATCAAACACTGGCCCGCAGGCACCACCATCGGCTACGCCCGCCGCGGTCGCCTCACCCGCCCCTCGGTCATCGCCACCATCCCCATCGGCTACGCCGACGGCGTCAACCGCCACCTCGGCCGCGGTGCCGCCTCCTTCGTGGTGCGCGGCAAGGAGTGCCCCACCGTGGGCAACATCTGCATGGACCAATGCATGATCGACATCACCGACGTGCCCGCAGCCGCCATCGGCGACCCCGTCGAAATCTACGGCCCACAGATGCCCGTGCAACGCCTCGCCGCCACCCTCGACACCATCCCCTACGAACTCCTCACCGCCGTCTCCCCCCGCGTCCACCGCATCTACTTCCGCGAGTAACCCGCTGATTCATGCGGATGTGGGTGAAGAGATTCAGCAGGAGAACAGAATAATTCATTAGCAATCAACCACTTGTAGAGCCGCGGCTTGCCGCGGCATACCCGCATGGCCAACCGCGGTGCCGGTTGCATCCTGCAGGCCGGTTGTCGTGGTGAGGCGGAAGCCGAACACCGCCCGCATGGCCAAACCGCGGAGCGGTTTTGATGCGCCGGAGGCGCTTTATCTTCGTTAGCCGTGGGTTGGTACCACGGAGTGGTTCCTACCCACGGTCGGGCGCCCACCATAACCCGTTCCCCGGAGGGGATCTCTGCACCGCGTCCGCGCGGCACACGCGTGGAACGCGTGCCCTCATCGGTAACCCCACAGTGCCCGCAGCGCAGGCGCGCCAGCGCCGGAGCGCAGGGCTCTGTGGGGCGCGCGGCTAGCTACCCTCCCCCGCAACCATGGAATGGTTGCCTCACGGTGGCCGTGGGCCATGCGGGCGCGGCGCGGCAGGCCGCCGTACCTACTGCAAGCAGTAGCCGCTATTCGGTGTAGCGTGGGCGGAGCATGGTGGCGGCGAAGTCGTGGTGGCGAAGGTGGCGGCGAAGCGCCAAGCGGTTCTCGAAGCTGATTTTGAGCATGGCTTTGCGAAAGCCGTCGATGAAATAGATGTACTGGCCCCACATCGGAACCACGTAGCGCATACAGAGCCGTCGGCGCAGCTTGTAGCTTTGGTAGTGGTTGAAAAGACCTAAGTATGAATTGATTACGGCGCGCAGGCGGTCTAAGAAGTCGAGCATATCGATGTAGCCGCGGCGGCCAAACCACTGCTTACGCAGGCGCTTCCATTCGCGCTGTTTCTCCATCATGGTGGTGATGAATCGCCCTCGAGAGCGGTTGGAGATGTACATCCGCCCTGGCTTGATGACCGCACCTACAAAGGAGGTGCCTTTGGTGTAGTGCTGGAGGTAGATTTTGTGCGGGTGGAGGGTGATGCGCA
>JBJEKG010000158.1:0-2579 GCA_051878535.1 Muribaculaceae bacterium | reverse complement strand
GGAGGTGTCGACCACGGCAATCAGTTGGCCTTGGCGCAGGCTGTCGCCCTCTTCGGCATACAGCTCCATGAGCTTGCCGGGGGTCTCGGCGGCGAGGGTTGTGGTGGTGGCTTCGAAGAAGCCGGTGGCATCGTATTGCGGTTCGGAAGTGCAGGCGGTCAGCAAGGCGGCCGCGGCGGCTATATAATAGATGTGTTTCATTGGTTGAGGGTATGTCGGAGTTGATAAATGGTTTGTACTAACTGAATTTGGTGGTAGGCGGCATTGACGGCGGCGGTGGCCTCGTCGGTGATGCGAGCCAACAGGTCGGTGGTGTCAATCACGCCGTTGGCCAAGCGCACTTCGGCCGCCTCGCGCACCGAGGTGCGGAGCGCCACAATCTGTGCGTCGTCGCTCACAATCTGCTGTAACTGAGCCACTTCGCTCGTTTGCTGTGCCTCGGTCAGGGATGAGTTGAACTCGAACTCTTCGCGGCGCATGGCCACTTCGTCGGCCTGCAAGTCGAGCTGTGCGCGGCGGTTGCCGGTGGTGTACAGCGGGGTGATGGTCCACGAAATTTTCACCCCGGCCATGGCGTTGAATGTGGGTGTGCGCGAGGTCATGCTGTGGAAGTAGTCGTAACCCGGATAGCCGTAATAGGCTTGCGCAAACAGGCTCAACTTAGGCATCTGCAACGCGTCGAGCTGCCGCCGGCGCACGTTCACGCGCCACTGTTCGGCGGCAAACTGTGCCAACTCGGGCCGGAGGTTCTCGCGGCTTGAGGGCATTTCTGCCGCCGGACATTCCAACTCGCTGCCGGCCAACGGCTGTCCGATGTAGATTTCCAACAGGCGGCGATAGCTGTCCACGCGGCCGCGCAGGCGCACGGTGTTCTGCTTCACCGTGAGGTACTCGGCCTCAACCACGTCCACGTCGCACTGCATGGCGATGCCGTTGGCCAAGTAGGTGCGCAGTCGTGCGAGGTTGTTCTCTAACAGGTTGAGCGTCAACTCGTTTTGTTTCACCTGCGCCTCGGTGAGCAGCACGGCGAAGAAGACCTGTTGCACGCGTTCTTCCACGGCGTAGAGTTCCACATCAGTGGCGGCTGTCTGCGCCCGCGCGTCGGCTCGCGCCACGTCGCGGTCGGCGGCCGAGGTGCCGCCATCCCAGATGGTTTGGTTGACGTCGACGCCTACCTTGTACTGCGCCCGAGTGATGCCCGGCAGATCCAGACCGGTGGCACTCAGCATCGGTTGCATCTCGTCGGGAAAGCCCGGCACGTCGTTTTGCAGCGTGCCCTGCGCGTACACCCCCACCTGCGGCCACCACGTGCGGTTGATGTTGTCCAAGTCGATGTTGGCCGTGCGCTCAATCAGTCCGTAACGTGCGATGGTGGGATAGTGCTCGCGAGCCATGGCAATGCAACTGTCGAGCGTCAGTGCCGAAGACTGTAAGCAAATGATTAGAAGACTGATTAACAGCCAAGTAAGTCGTTTCATGCTTGTAATCGTTTTAGTATGGTGGTTACGTTTTCCTGCTTGCGAGCGCGCAAAAACGCCTCGTAATTATTGGTGAAGTCGCCCAAAATTGGCGTGGCAATCGGGAAACTGATTATCGAAAAAATGTTCAGAGCGATGATGTCCAACAGCAACATGCGCGCATCGACCGGAGCGGTGGCACCGGCGGCCGCGCTGCGGTCGAGGTCGGCTTGCAGCTCGGCCAACAATCGGCCTGCCACCTCGGTGATGCGCGCCTGCATAATGGCATAACGCCCCGGATAGGAGTAGATTTCGCGCATCACAAACATTGGCAACGAGCGGTTCTCCGCCACGAAGTCGAAGTGGCGCTCTACGCCGGTCTTTATCTTTTCTAACAAGGGCATGTCGCTCTCCACGAAAGCCGACAGCACAATCTCGCCCACCTTGTCCATCTTCTCGGCGATGATGCGCTCGAACAGCTGCTCCTTGGTGCGGAAGTAGTAGTGCAACATTGCGTGCGTCACGCCGGCGCGCCGTGCGATTTCCGTGGTACGAGCACCGGCCAACCCTTTGGCCATAAACTCCTGCTCAGCCACAGCCAAGATGAGCTGCTCGGTGGCCGACTTCGGCGCCATGCCTTTGGCCACACTCTCCCGCTCAGCCACAGCCGAAATCGGCTGCTCGGTTTCGAGCTTTCCGGCCTCTTTCCTATGTTTTATATCATCATTCATAATTCTAAGCTATTGATAATCAACTGCAAGCAATCGCCACCGGACAAGAGAGAACCGGAAAAGGCGCGTTTACAGTTTTGTTTAACAATTTTGTCAGCGCAAAGTTACGGCATAAATTTTGAAAAAACAATACCCCCATTCATATATTAATAGATTTTAACTTTTCGATAATCGATTAGCGGTAGTGCCGCGGCTTGCTGCGGCATACAGGACCGGCTGCCAACGAAGCGACAAAGAATACCGCCCCAGAAGCGGCCACGCAACTGCCCACAAGCCGAGGCTTGCCTCGGCATACAAGTCAGGCCACAAACGAAGCGACAAAGAATACCCACAGGTGCCGAGGTGGCATTGGGGGTGGCCCGTCCTGTATGCCGAGGCAAGCCTCGACTCT
>JBJEKG010000157.1:0-13276 GCA_051878535.1 Muribaculaceae bacterium | reverse complement strand
CATCGTCGGCACCTCTAAGGGTAAAGGCTTCCAGGGCGTCGTTAAGCGCCACGGCTTCGGCGGTGTAGGCCAGACTACTCACGGTCAGCACAACCGCCTCCGCGCTCCCGGTTCGATCGGTGCCTGCTCCTATCCCGCTAAGGTGTTCAAGGGCATGCGCATGGCTGGTCAACTCGGCAACAAGCGTGTCACCGTGCAGAACCTTCAGGTAGTGAAGGTTATTGCCGAGCACAATGTGTTAATGATCAAGGGTTCTATCCCCGGTAGCAAAGGTTCAATCGTCTTAATTGAGAAATAAAATGGAAGTCGCAATTTTAACTAAAGAAGGTAAGGATACCGGCCGCAAAGCCATCCTCAACGACGAGGTGTTCGGCATCGAAGCTAACGAACACGCCATCTATCTCGACGTTAAGCAATACCTTGCCAACCAACGCCAAGGTACCCACAAATCCAAAGAACGTAGCGAAGTAAGCGGTTCCACCCGCAAGCTCCACAAGCAAAAAGGTGGCGGCGGCTCCCGTATCGGCGACATCAACTCGCCCGTACTCGTAGGTGGTGGCCGTGTGTTCGGTCCCCGTCCCCGCGACTATCGCTTCAAACTCAACCGCAAACTCAAAGCCCTCGCTCGTCGTAGCGCACTCTCCGTGAAAGCTGCCGCCGGCGAAATCTTCGTGGTTGAAAACTTCACTTTCGACACCCACAAAACTAAAGAATTCATAAAATTTGCTAAAGATTTTAAAATCGACGGCAAAAAGGTGCTTCTCGTTTTGTCAGGTGCAGAAAAAAACGTAACTTTGTCAGTCCGCAATGTGCCGAATGCAAAAATCGCTAATGCATCCGACCTTTGCACTTACGTAATCCTCAACAACAACGCCATCGTCGTTAACGAAGCCAGCGTTGAAATTCTTAACAAACTCTAATCACCTAATCGAAGGAAATACAAATGGAAATCTCAATCAAACCCATCCTCACCGAGAAAGCAACTAAGCTCTCCGAAAAGCTTAATTGCTACACTTTTGCCGTTTCCGTCGACGCCGGTAAAGCCGAAATCAAACAACTCGTTGAATCCCTCTACGGCGTGAAAGTGGTTAAAGTGAACACCGCAGTAATGCGCGCTAAGAACAAATCTCGCTGGACCAAAAGCGGTCTCCTCCGCGGCAAAACCGAGCGCTGGAAGAAAGCTTTCGTTACCGTAAAAGAAGGCGAAAACATCGACTTTTTTAGCAACATCTAATAATAACAATGGCAGTAAGAAAATTTAAGCCCACCACTCCGGGCCAACGACACAAGGTTATCGGTGTATTCAAAGGTACCATCACTGCTACTACACCGGAAAAGTCTCTTACAGTCGGAAAACGCGCCACCGGCGGCCGTAACGCCGAAGGTCACCTCACCACTCGCTACCTTGGTGGTGGGCACAAGCGCAAGTATCGCTTCATCGACTTCAAGAGAAACAAAGATGGAGTACCTGCCGTAGTGAAGTCTATCGAATACGATCCCAACCGCTCGGCTCGTATCGCTCTGCTGTACTACGTAGACGGCTCCAAGAGCTACATCATTGCACCCAACGGCCTCGCCGTGGGCCAAACCGTCATTTCCGGCGAAGACGTTGCCCCTGAAGTTGGCAACGCCCTCCCCCTGAGCAAGATCCCCGTGGGTACCCTTATCCACAACATCGAGCTCCGTCCCGGTCAAGGCGCTTTCATGGCCCGCTCAGCCGGTACCTTCGCCCAGCTCATCTCCCGCGAAGGAAATTACGCTATTATCAAATTACCTTCGGGTGAAACCCGCAAAGTGCTCGCCACCTGCAAAGCCACCGTCGGCGTCGTAGGCAACAGCGAACACTCCCTCGAGCAAAGCGGCAAAGCCGGCCGTTCACGCTGGTTAGGCCGTCGTCCTCGCAACCGCGGCGTTGTTATGAACCCTGTCGATCACCCCATGGGTGGTGGTGAAGGCCGCGCCTCCGGTGGCCATCCCCGCTCGCGCAAGGGTCTCTACGCTAAGGGCCTGAAGACACGCGCTCCCAAGAAACATTCGTCCAAGTACATCATCGAAAGACGCAAAAAGTAATCTGATAAATTAAGTAATTATGAGCCGTTCATTAAAAAAAGGACCCTTTATCAGCGTTAAACTCGAAAAGAAGGTCGAAGCTATGAATGCTTCCGGCAAATCCCAAGTCATCAAAACTTGGAGCCGCGCATCGATGATCGCACCCGAATTCGTAGGCTTGACATTTGCTGTGCACAACGGCAACAAATTCATCCCCGTCTATGTGACCGAAAACATGGTTGGCCACAAACTCGGCGAATTTGCTCCCACCCGCACCTTCCGCGGCCACGCCGGCAACAAGAAAAAATAATTAGGGCCCAGTTAACAAATCTCGAATAAAAAAAAAGAAAGATAAAATGGGTGTAAGAAAAAGACAATCCGCCGATAAGCGCAAAGAGGCACAACGCAACGTGGCATTCGCCAAGCTGCACAACGTGCCCACCTCCCCCCGCAAAATGCGCTTGGTAGCCGACATGGTTCGCGGCAAAGAAGTGAACCTTGCCCTCGGCCTGCTCAAATTCTCCAATAAAGAAGCTGCTCAGCGTGTAGAAAAACTCCTGCGCAGCGCTATCGCCAACTGGGAAGCCAAAAACGAACGTAAAGCCGAAGACGGCGAACTCTGCGTTAAGACCATCTTCGTAGACTGCGCCCCCATGCTCAAACGCCTCCGCCCCGCTCCCCAAGGCCGTGGTTATCGCATCCGCAAACGCTCCAACCACGTTACAATCATCGTAGATACCATCGACAACGCTAAATAACCATGGGACAGAAAGTTAATCCAATCAGCAATCGTCTGGGTGTCATCCGCGGTTGGGATTCCAACTGGTCGGAAAAAGGCAAATATCCCGCCAACATCCTCGAAGACTATAAACTGCGCGAATACCTCAACGTCCGCCTGGCTAAATGCAGCGTGTCGCGCGTAGTTATCGAACGCTCGCTCAAACTGATCACAATCACCGTGTGCACCTCCCGCCCCGGCCTGATTATCGGTAAAGGCGGCCAAGACGTTGAAGCACTCAAAAAAGAGCTCAACAAAATCACCGACAAAGACGTTCAAATCAACGTTCACGAAGTTAAACGCCCCGAACTCGACGCACAAATCGTTGGCGCAGGCATCGCTCGCCAAATCGAAGGCAAAGTGGCATACCGCCGCGCTATCAAAATGGCCATCGCCTCCACCATGCGCGCCGGTGCTGAAGGCATCAAAGTGCAAGTTTCAGGCCGTCTCAACGGCGCCGAAATTGCCCGTAGCGAAATGTTCAAGGAAGGCCGCACTCCCCTGCACACCCTCCGTGCCGACATCGACTACGCTCAAGTTGAAGCCCACACCAAAGTAGGCGTCATCGGCGTAAAAGTTTGGATCTGCCGCGGCGAAGTTTACGGCAAACGCGACCTCGCTCCCCAATTCACCGCCGCTCCCAAAGAAAACCGCCCCGCACCCGCCAACGGCGCTCCCCGTCGCGGTGGTTTCCGTCGTGCCAAAAACAACCGTTAACCCGTAAAGCCAACTAAACAACAATGTTAGCACCTAAAAAAACTAAATTCCGTCGCCAGCAAAAAGGCCGCATGAAAGGCATCGCCCAGCGCGGCAACCAGTTGGCTTTCGGCTCATTTGGCATCAAGACCCTCGAATCCAAATGGATTACCGGCCGCCAAATCGAAGCTGCTCGTATTGCGGTGACCCGTTACATGCAACGTCAGGGTCAAATCTGGATCCGTATCTTCCCCGACAAACCTATCACCAAGAAACCTGCCGAAGTCCGCATGGGTAAAGGTAAAGGTTCCCCCGAAGGTTTCGTTGCTCCCGTTACTCCCGGTCGTATTATTATCGAAGTCGAAGGCGTTAGCTACGACATCGCCAAGGAAGCCCTCCGCCTCGCCGCTCAAAAGCTCCCCGTGGTGACCAAATTCGTGGTACGTCGCGACTATGACCCCACCCAAAACGTCTAAGCAATATGAAAAAAGAAGAAATCAAAGAACTTAGCACCGCCGACCTGAAGGAACGCCTGGCTCAAATGGAGAAAGAATACCTCCAACAAAAAGTCAACCACGCCGTTTCTCCGCTGGACAACCCCGCTAAGATAACCGCCGACCGTCGCATGATCGCCCGCGTTAAAACCGAGCTCCGCATGCGCGAACTTAACAACCAATAACCCCCACCCAAAAATGGAAAAGAGAAACTTACGTAAAGAGCGCATCGGGGTTGTTTCGAGCAATAAGGGCGACAAAACCATCACCGTTACCATCAAATGGAAAGAAAAACACCCCATTTATGGTAAATTCGTGCAAAAGTCCAAAAAATATCACGCTCACGACGAAAACAACGAATGCAGCGTTGGCGACACCGTTCGCCTGATGGAAACCCGCCCCTTGAGCAAAACCAAAAGATGGCGCTTAGTAGAAATTATCGAAAAAGTTAAATAACAATGATACAGACTGAATCCCGTTTAACCGTAGCCGATAACTCCGGCGCCAAAGAAGCCCTGTGCATCCACGTGCTGGGCGGCACCGGCCGACGCTATGCTTCGGTGGGCGACATCATCGTTGTCTCCGTTAAAAGCGTCATCCCCAGTTCCGACGTCAAAAAAGGCACTGTATCCAAGGCCATCGTCGTTCGCACCAAAAAAGAAATCCGTCGCCCCGACGGCTCTTACATCCGATTCGACGACAACGCCTGCGTTTTGCTCAACAACGCCGGTGAAATTCGCGGCACCCGTATCTTCGGTCCGGTAGCTCGCGAACTGCGCGCAACCAACATGAAAATCGTTTCGCTTGCCCCCGAAGTACTCTAACTCAAACCTATTAAACTCGTAAAGTAATGATCAAATTACATATCAAGAAAGGTGACACAGTTTACGTACTGGCAGGCGACGACCGCGGCGCTACAGGCCGCGTGCTCGCTATCGACCGCGCTAAAGGTCGCGCCATCGTCGAAGGCTGCAATATGGTCACCAAAGCCACCAAACCCACCGCCCAATACCCCCAAGGCGGCCTCGTGAAAAAAGAAGCTTCTATTCACCTCTCGAACCTCGCCCTCATCGACCCCAAGAGCGGCAAACCCACCCGCATCGCTCTCCGTCGCGAAGACGGCAAATCGGTTCGTATCGCTAAAAAATCAGGACAGGAGATTAAATAATGGAAACCACACTTAGCAAAGATTACAAGGACCGCATCGTCCCCGCCCTGACCAAGGAATTCGGCTATCACACCGTGATGCAGGTTCCCCGCCTTGAAAAAATCGTTGTAAACCAAGGCATCGGCGAGGCCACCCAAGACAAAAAGCTCATCGATATCGCTATAAACGAGCTCACCGCTATCACCGGCCAAAAGGCTGTGGCTACTCTCTCGCGCAAGGACATCTCGAACTTCAAAGTTCGTAAAAAAATGCCCATCGGCGTGCGCGTAACCCTCCGCCGCGAACGCATGTACGAATTCCTCGAACGCCTCATCCGCGTCGCCCTTCCACGTATCCGCGACTTCAAAGGCATCGAAGGTCGTCTCGATGGCCGTGGCAACTACACCCTCGGCATCACCGAGCAAATCATCTTCCCGGAGATTAACATCGATAACATCAACAAACTCATGGGCATGAACATCACCTTCGTGACCTCGGCCAAAACCGACGAAGAAGGCTACGCTCTGCTCAAACTCTTCGGTCTTCCCTTCAAGAACGAAAAGAAATAATCTCAAGGCACTATGGCAAAAGAATCAATGAAAGCCCGCGAGGTGAAGCGCGCAAAACTCGTAGCTAAGTTCGCCGCCCGCAAAGCCGCTCTCAAAGCCCAAGGCGACTACGAAGCTTACCAAGCACTTCAGCTCCTGCCCAAAAACGCATCGCGTGTGCGCCTGCACAACCGCTGCTCCATCACCGGACGTCCCAAAGGCTATATGCGCCAATTCGGCCTCAGCCGTATCCAGTTCCGCGAAATGGCTTCGGCAGGCCTGATCCCCGGCGTTAAGAAAGCAAGCTGGTAAGAAGCCGGAGTGAGTCGTTAAAACTCCCGCACACCTCTGCGCTTAGCACCTCGATACCAAAACCCCTCGGAAGCCCCGTACAGCACGTGGTCGACTCCACCTTCCATCGCCCCCGCGGCGGTTCTCTCAGCCAAACGCGCTGTCGGCTTCCATACTTTTACTAAAATAATCAGAGACTTAAATATTGTAGGGACACTCCCTATTAATTTAAACAAATTTCAATCAAATGACTGATCCTATAGCAGATTACCTTACAAGATTGAGGAACGCTATCAAAGCCAACCACCGCGTGGTAGAGATCCCCGCCTCAAACTTGAAAAAAGAAATCACTAAGATTCTCTTTGAACAGGGCTACATCTTGAACTATAAGTTCATGGACGACGCTACCCCCGCCGGCACCATCAAGATCGCCCTCAAGTACGATCCCGTTGACCGCGTCAACGCCATCAAAGGCCTGCGCCGCGTTTCGCGCCCCGGCCTCCGTCAATACACCGGCTACAAGGACATGCCCCGTGTGCTCAACGGCCTCGGCATCGCTATCCTCTCCACCTCTCGCGGTGTGATGACCAACAAAAAAGCTGCCGAACTCAAAGTCGGCGGCGAAGTATTATGCTACATCTATTAATCTTTAACAACACAGAACTATGTCACGTATAGGTAAAGCTCCCATCGCAATCCCTGCCGGCGTTACTGTTGAGGTTAAAGACCATGTAGTAACCGTCAAAGGCAAAAACGGCAGCCTCGAACAAGCCATCAACCCCGACATCACCGTCACCGTTGAAGACGGCCACGTGCACGTTACTCGTCCCTCCGACGACCGCGAACACCGCGCCCTCCACGGCCTCTACCGCGCCCTCATCCACAACATGGTTGTCGGCGTCTCCGAAGGCTACCGCAAAGAAATGGAATTAGTAGGCGTAGGTTACCGCGCCACAGCTAACGGCCAAGTGCTCGAGCTCTCGCTCGGTTTCTCTCACGCAATATATATCAAACTGCCCCCCGAAGTCAAAGTCGAAGCAAAAACAGAGCGCAACAAAAACCCTCTGATCATCCTCACCAGCGACGACAAGCAGCTCCTGGGCCAAGTATGTGCCAAGATCCGCTCACTGCGTAAGCCCGAACCCTACAAGGGCAAAGGTATCAAGTTTGTTGGCGAAGTTATTCGTCGTAAATCCGGCAAATCGGCCGGTGCCAAATAAATAAATTGACACCATCATGATCTCCAAGATAGACAGAAGAAATAAAATCAAGGCTCGCATCCGCGGCCGCATCTCCGGCACTGCTACCCGTCCCCGCATGACTGTCTTCCGTAGCAACAAACAAATCTACGTTCAGCTCATCGACGACCTCGCCGGCAAAACCCTTGTTGCAACCTCCTCCAAAGGCATCGAACAAGGCACCAAAATCGAAATCGCTGCCGCCGTGGGCGAAGCTATCGCTAAGAAAGCCCTCGAAGCAGGCATCAACGAAGTAGTTTTCGACCGCAACGGTTACCTGTTCCACGGTCGTGTTAAATCCCTGGCCGACGCAGCCCGCAAAGGCGGCCTTAAATTCTAAACGATATGGCTACAAAGAATAATCGTGTAAAATCCACCAACGATCTCGAACTCAAAGATCGCCTGGTTGCCATCAACCGCGTTACCAAAGTAACCAAAGGTGGCCGTGCCTTTACCTTCGCTGCCATCGTCGTTGTTGGCAATGAAGACGGCATCGTAGGCTGGGGCCTTGGCAAAGCCAACGAAGTGCAAGCTGCTATCGCCAAAGGCGTTGAATCAGCTAAGAAAAACCTCATCAAAGTACCCGTTCACCGCGGCACTATCCCCCACGAACAAGTGGCTAAATTCGGCGGCTCCCGCATCATCCTCAAACCCGCTTCTCACGGTACCGGCGTAAAAGCCGGTGGTGCTATGCGCGCTGTGCTCGAATCCGTCGGCATCACCGACGTCCTCGCCAAGAGCAAGGGTTCATCCAACCCCCACAACCTGGTGAAAGCCACAATCGCCGCCCTCGGCGAAATGCGTTCGCCCGCTCAAGTGGCCCAAAACCGCGGAATCTCGGTAGAACAAGTATTCAAAGGCTAATTTGATAAAGCAGAACACTATTATGGCAAAAATTAAAATCACCCAGATAAAGAGCCGCATCAAATGCCCGAAAGTGCAAAAAAGCACCCTCGACGCTCTCGGCCTCAAAAAAATGCATCACTCGGTTGTGAAAGAAAACACCCCCGACGTGATGGGTATGGTTAACGCTGTTCGCCACCTCGTTGAAGTGACCAACGCATAAATACAATTACGAACTATGGATTTAAGTAACTTACAACCCGCAGCCGGTTCGGTAACTCGTTCCACTCGCATTGGTCGCGGCCCGGGTTCGGGCAAAGGCGGCACATCCACCCGTGGCCACAAGGGCGCTAAATCCCGCAGCGGCTACAAACGCAAAATCGGTTTCGAAGGCGGTCAAATGCCTCTGCAACGTCGCCTCCCCAAATGGGGCTTCAAGAACATCAACCGCGTTGAATATAAAGCTATCAACCTCGACCTGATCCAATCTCTCGCTGAAGCCAAGAGCCTCACCAAAGTAGGCTTGGCCGAATTGCAAGCTGCAGGCTTCATCTCCCGCAGCCAACGTGTAAAAGTATTGGCCAATGGCGCCATCACATCCGCCCTCGCCGTTGAAGCTCACGCTTTCTCCAAAGCTGCTCAAGCTGCTATCGAGGCCGCCGGTGGCTCCATCTCTAAAATCGAAAAATAATGAGATTCGTCGACACCCTTAAAAACATCTGGAGTATCCCCGAGCTTCGTCAGCGCCTGCTGGTGACCCTTGGCCTGGTGTTCGTTTATCGTCTCGGCTGCTACGTGGTGCTCCCCGGCATCTCACCCGCCGAAATCGATGCCCTGGCCAACTTCACCAACAAGTCCGGCCTGATGCAGCTCCTCGATATGTTCTCGGGTGGCGCCTTCTCGCAAGCATCAGTTTTTGCACTGGGTATCATGCCTTACATCACTGCAAGCATCGTTATCCAGCTCTGCGGCATGATTCTCCCCTCGTTCCAAAAACTCCAACGCGAGGGTGAGAGCGGTCGCCAAAAACTCAATCAGTATACCCGCTATCTCACCGTGCTCATCCTTATCCTCCAAGCGCCCGCCTACCTCATCAACCTCGAAGTGCAGGTGGCCAACGCCGGTGTATCAACCATGGCCTTAGGATTCTGGAAGATAGCTTATCTGACTCTGATTCTTGCTGCCGGCGCAATGTTCATCCTCTGGTTGGGTGAACGTATCACCGACCGCGGCATCGGCAACGGTATCTCCTTCATCATCCTCGTGGGTATCATCGCCCGCCTGCTGCCCTCCCTGGGCGTTGAACTCCAAACCCGCATGCCCGGCACTGCTACCGGCCAAGGCGGCTTGGTTATGTTCATCGTTGAAGTAGTAATGCTCTTCGCCGTGACCGTTGGTGCCGTGCTCCTGGTGCAAGGCACTCGCAAAGTCCCCGTGCAATACGCCAAGCGCATCATCGGCAACCGTCAATACGGTGGCCAACGCCAATACATCCCCCTGAAAGTTAACGCCGCCGGCGTTATGCCCATCATCTTCGCCCAAGCCATCATGTTCATCCCCATGACCCTCAGCGGTTTCTCCGGTGGCGAAGGCGGCTTCATGCGCGCATTCACCGACATTAACTCCTTCTGGTACAACCTTCTGTTCTTCCTCATGATTGTTGCATTCACATACTTCTACACCGCCATCACAGTGCGTCCCACCCAGATGGCCGAAGATATGAAACGCAACAACGGCTTCATCCCCGGTGTCAAACCCGGCAAAAAAACCGCTGAATACATCGACGCCATCATGTCGCGCATCACCCTGCCCGGCTCCATCTTCCTCGGCATCGTTGCTATCATGCCCGCTTTTGCCCGCTTCTTCGGCGTATCACAAAACTTCGCCCAATTCTTCGGCGGCACATCGCTGCTCATTATGGTCGGCGTTGTCCTCGATACCCTCCAACAAATCGAAGCACACCTCAACGTGCACCACTACGATGGCCTCATGAAGGAAGGACGTATCAAAGGCCGTACCACCGGCTCCGCCTACTAATCACTAAGCAATCAATTGCCTGAACCAACAAGATAAATCAATGATATATCTTAAAACCCCGGACGAAATCGAAGCCATGCGCCCCGCCGCCGACTTAGTGTCGCGCACCATGGGCGAAGTGGCTCGCTGGATTGCCCCCGGAGTCACCACTCGCAAGCTCGACACCATTGCCCGCGAATACATTCGCGACAATGGTGGCAAGCCTGCCTGTTTGGGCTACGAAGGCTTCCCCGGGACACTTTGTATCGAAG
Source organism: Muribaculaceae bacterium (assembly GCA_051878535.1). Taxonomy (GTDB): domain Bacteria; phylum Bacteroidota; class Bacteroidia; order Bacteroidales; family Muribaculaceae; genus CAG-873. The sequence continues at coordinate 2,904 of JBJEKG010000157.1, read as the reverse complement.
TGAACGAAACCGTGGTTCACGGCTTCCCCTCCAACTATGCTCTGCGCGATGGCGACATCATCGGCATCGACACCGTGGTTGAACTCAACGGATTCATGGGCGATATGTGCTACACATTCGCCGTTGGCAACATCGCCGACGAAGTCCTCCAGCTCTGCCGCACCACCCGCGAAAGCCTCTACGTAGGCATCGAAGCATGCAAAGTAGGTCGCCGCGTGGGCGACATCGCCAACGCAGTCCAAACCTACTGCGAAAAACGCGGCTACTCCATCGTTCGCGAAATGTGCGGACACGGCATCGGTCGCCACATGCACGAAAGCCCCGAAGTGCCCAACTACGGCCGCCGCGGCACAGGCCCCGTCCTGCGCAACGGTATGTGCATCTGCATCGAGCCAATGATCAACCTCGGCTCCCGCAACGTAGTAATCGAATCCGACGGCTGGACATGCCGCACCCGCGACCGCAAACCATCCGCCCACTACGAGCACACCCTCGCCCTGTTGGACAACCAAACCCACATCCTCACCACTTTCGACTACATTCACCAGGCAATTGAAGACCGTTTCAACTAATTTATTAGTATGGCAAAACAAACAGCAATCGAAGTCGACGGCACCATTATCGAAGCCCTATCCAACGCTATGTTCCGCGTCCAGCTCGAAAATGGCCACGAAATCATCGCTCACATCTCCGGTAAGATGCGTATGCACTACATCAAAATCCTCCCCGGCGACAAAGTGCGCGTTGAAATGACTCCTTACGACCTCACCAAAGGCCGAATTGCATTCCGTTACAAATAAAATTTGAACACCAAATAACTAAAAGTAAACATGAAAGTACGAGCCTCCATCAAAAAACGTTCCGCCGACAGCAAAATCGTGCGTCGCAAAGGACGTCTCTATGTGATCGACAAGAAAAACCCCAAGAACAAACAACGTCAAGGATAATTCCGTTATTTTTGCAGAAAAAATACCAGTAATTTATGGCAATACGTATAGTGGGTGTTGACCTCCCCCAAAACAAACGAGGTGAAATTGCCTTGACCTACATCTTCGGCATCGGCCGCAGCGCTGCCCGCAGCATCCTCGAAAAAGCCGGTGTAGACGTAAACATCAAGGTACAAGACTGGACCGACGCTCAAGCAGCCAAAGTGCGCGAAGTCATCGGCTCAGACTACAAAGTAGAAGGTGACCTCCGCTCCGAAATCCAGCTCAACATCAAACGCCTGATGGATATCGGTTGCTACCGTGGCATCCGCCACCGTCTCGGCCTCCCCGTGCGCGGCCAATCCACCAAAAACAACGCTCGCACCCGCAAAGGTCGCAAGAAAACCGTCGCTAACAAAAAGAAAGCTACTAAATAATAATCAATTATGGCAAAAAAGACAGTCGCAGCAAAGAAGAGAAACGTCAAAGTTGGTGCTGAAGGCCAACTCCACGTTCATTCGTCTTTCAACAACATCATCGTGTGCTTAGCCAACAGCGAAGGCCAAGTCATCTCCTGGTCCTCCGCAGGAAAAATGGGCTTCCGCGGTTCAAAAAAGAACACCCCCTACGCCGCTCAAATGGCCGCACAAGACTGCGCCAAGGTCGCCTACGACCTCGGCCTGCGCAAAGTAAAAGCCTACGTTAAAGGTCCCGGCAACGGCCGCGAATCCGCTATCCGCACCGTACACGGCGCCGGCATCGAAGTAGTCGAAATCATCGACGTTACCCCGCTGCCCCACAACGGTTGCCGTCCCCCCAAACGTAGAAGAGTTTAATAATCAGTTCCGACATCTGTCGCGAGCTTTCGCGGCTGACGGACAGATGCCTCTCTACTTTCACTTTTAGTTCAAACTACAAACTTTTTCAACAACCTCGGAGAAAATTCCCCCGGCACAGCGCCAAGCCAACACCTTGACCCCTGACTCGGCCTCAACCGCAGACATCGCTTCTTAGCCCTACCACCTGCAACCGCGGGAAAATCAACCTCCGATCACAAACTGATTCTTAAAACAATGGCAAGATATACAGGTCCCAAGACCAAAATCGCCCGCAAATTCGGCGAGCCCATCTTCGGTGAAGACAAAGTGCTCCAGCGTCGCAACTTCCCCCCCGGCCAACACGGCCAAAACAAGCGCCGCAAAACCTCGGAGTACGGCGTTCAGCTCCGTGAAAAACAAAAAGCTAAATACACCTACGGCGTGCTCGAAAAACAATTCCGCAACCTCTACGCCAAAGCTTCCCGCCTCAAAGGTGTTACCGGTGTGATCCTGCTCCAACTCCTCGAATCACGCCTCGACAACGTCGTTTACCGCCTCGGCATCGCACCCACCCGCGCTGCTGCCCGCCAAATCGTACTCCACCGCCACATCGTAGTAAACGGTGGCGTGGTCAACATCCCCTCCTACGAAGTAAAGGCCGGCGACGTAATCGGCGTGCGCGAAAAATCAAAATCCCTCGAAGTAATCTCCGACTGCCTCGCCGGTTTCAACCACTCCAAATACCCCTGGATCGAATGGGACGAAGCCACCCGCAGCGGTAAATTCCTCCACCTGCCCGAACGCAGCGACATCCCCGAAAACATCAAAGAACAACTTATCGTCGAGTTGTACTCCAAGTAATAATCACTCAATACATCAGATCCATGGCTATTTTAGCATTCCAGAAACCCGACAAAGTCCTCATGCTCGAAGCCGACAACTTCCACGGCAAGTTTGAGTTCAAGCCCCTGGAACCCGGCTATGGTATCACCGTGGGCAATGCCCTCCGTCGTGTCCTCCTCTCCTCCTTGGAAGGTTACGCCATCTCATCCATCAAAATCGACGGCGTAAAACACGAATTCGATACCATCCCCGGCGTCAAGGAAGATGTCACTAACATCATCCTCAACCTCAAACAGGTAGACCTCAAACAAACTGTC
>JBJEKG010000156.1:0-13419 GCA_051878535.1 Muribaculaceae bacterium | reverse complement strand
AGGATGGCTACGTGGTGCGCGACGACACGGAATATGCCGCCGACAACATTCTGCCGCTGTTCGGTTTCGGGTTGCTGTATTAGGCGGGAAGGAGGAAGAGGGAGAAGTTGACGCTGCCGTAGACGCGGTGCTGGAGGAAGTGGGGGAGGGCGGAGAAGTCGTGGGCTTTGGAGTGCTCCACGATGACTAAGGTGCCGGGCTTCACCACTTTGGAGGCGAAGATGCGGGAGGGGATTTCGGCGAAGCCGGGCATGTCGTAGGGCGGGTCGGCAAAGACCACGTCGTAGGGCTGGGTGGCGGTTTCGAGGAAGCGCAGCACGTCGCCGCGCACCACGCGATGTCCCTGTGCGCCAAGCTTTTGGCTCACCGAGCGGATGAAATTGTACTGCGTGGCAGCTTTTTCCACGGAGGTGACCTGGCTACATTGGCGCGAAAGGAACTCGAACGAGATGGCGCCGGTGCCGGCAAAGAGGTCGAGCGCGGTGAGGCCTTCGAGGTCCACGAGGTTTTCGATGACGTTGAAGATGTTTTCGCGCGCGAAATCGGTGGTGGGACGTGCGGTGATATTGGTGGGCACGTCGAAGCGCCGGCGGCCGTAGATTCCACGGATTATTCGCATAGTGGGAGGATTTGGAGGTGTAACGGAGCGTTGACAGCCGAGGCATCTGCTGGAACGATGGCTGGCAAAGCATTGGCGGCGAATCGGCGCAACACAGCCAACAGCGAGGCGCGCAAGGGCGAATCGCCGGCGATGATGATATGGTCTGCTTCGAGGTTGAAGTTCAGCGACTTAGCAAGTGCGAATATATAGTACGCGGCATCGTTTATGTCGGGGCAACGGTAGGAGTTGGCGGCCACCAATCCGGCGGTGGTGAATGCCAGCACGTCGAGGTTGGAGCCATGAATCACAGCGTAGAGCTTTTCACAATTGCCTTGGCGACTCTGGCGGCCGAAATAGCAGGCCAGCGGCCACAGGTGGCTCAGCAGGCAAGCTTGGTCGAAGGTGCGACGGATGAAGCGGGCCAGCGACTGCGGGATTAGCGCCAACATGGCGTAGTCGGCGTTGACCGGGCAGAGGATGGGCGCAGGTGCGGCGGCATCGTCGTGAATCAGCTGTGTGAGAGCATCCACGGCATCGCTGTCGGCAGCTGTGGCTGCATCGAGCAACTGGAAGCGCTCGGGCCGCAGGATGATGTCGACGCGGTTGAACAATTGCGCCGGCAGCAAGGGGTTGGCGTAGATGGCTTCCTCCACGGCGGAGGCGTAGTCAACCCCTTGTTGCAGAGCAATATGCGCGGTGATAGGCTCGGCTTCACCGGCCACGCGCCGCACCACCACGTCGATGGCGTCGGGTGCAATCATCAGCGCCAAGCGGTAGTTGGCGGGGTCGTCGATGAGGTCGCGGGTCAGCGGAAGTGTGGCCATATCAGGGAGAATCAAAACAGGTGAGCGGGATAAGTGCCGTTGGCGTGCAGTTCGGCAAATTTGTCAACCACGTGTTGGCGGTCGTTGGCGTAGGTCACGCCGAACCATTGCGAGGTGGTGTCGAGCACTCGCACGGTGGCTTCACCGGTGGTAATCAAGGTGTTAACAGCGGTGGGAATGTAGTATTCGCCACGGGTGGGGTCGGCCAAGTTGTCGAGGAATTTCACGAACTCGCGGCGCGAGAAGTCGAAGTAGTCGGGGGTGAAGCCCCAGAAATTCATCGACACGGGGGTGTTGGCCTCGAGGTACTGCGGGTTGCCGTCGGCATCGGGGAAGGCGATGCGGTGGTCGAGGGTGAAGACGATGCCGCCACGTTCCACAATTCCGGTGAGCAGGCCGTCTTTGACGGAGCATACGCCGCGCGACACGGCGCCGCTTTCCGACATGGTGTTGCCCACGCGGAAGCCCACCATACAGTAGTCGCCGGTATGTGTGCGCTCGCGGCTAAGTTCTTGAGCCATAACGCGGAAGGCGTCTTGGCCGTAGTAGTCGTCGGCGTTGATGACGGTGAACGGTTCGTGGATGACGTCGGCGCCCATGAGCACGGCATGGTTGGTGCCCCAGGGGCGGGTGCGGTCGGCCGGAGCGGTGTAGCCCTCGGGCAGGGCGTTGATGTCTTGGAACACCACGTCAACGGCGATGTGGTTCTCGTATTTGGAGAGGATTTTCTCACGGAAATCCTGCTCGAAGTCTTTACGAATCACAAAAACAACCTTGCCGAAACCGGCCTGAAGAGCATCGTAGATGGAATAGTCCATGATGGTTTCGCCGTTGGGGCCGAGACCATCGAGCTGCTTGAGGCCGCCATAGCGGCTGCCCATACCGGCAGCGAGAACGAGAAGTGTAGGCTTCATAAGCTATTGGAAAACTATATGGTAGAAAAGCGATAAATTATTGAGCGTTGGTAAGTTTCGCCGGGGCGGAGCACCTGCGAGGGGAAGTTGGGATGGTTGGGCGCGTCGGGCAGGCCTTGGCATTCGATGGCCACGGCGCAGTAATCGGTGTAGGTGGTGTGGTCCTTGCCCATGGGCGAACCGGTGAGCCAGTTGCCGGTGTAGAGCTGCACACCGGGCTGGTCGGTGAATATTTCGAGGCGACGGCCCGAGGTGGGAGCCACAAGTTCCACAGCCACAGACGCTTGCGAGGGTTCGTCGAGCACGAAGCAGTGGTCGTAGCCCTTGCCGTGGCGCAGAGCTGGGAACTCGGCATTGAAGTCGCGGGCAATCTCGTGGAGCGAGGTGAAGTCCATCGGCGTGCCGGCCACCGAAGGCATGGCGCCGGTGGGGGCGAGCGATTCGTCAGTTTCGAGCCAGCGCGAAGCGGCTATACACAACTTATGATGGAGGGCGAAGCCGGCATTGTGGCCGTCGAGGTTGAAGTAGGGATGGTTGGTGAGATTCACCACTGTGGGCGCATCCGTGCGCGCCTTATAATTAATGTGGAGGGCGCAATCGTCGCTCCAGCGGTAGCGGATTTCCACGCGCAAATTGCCGGGGTAACCCTCGTCGCCGTCGGGCGATTCCAAGGCGAAGCGCACCACGTCGTCCGAGAGGAAGTCCACCTGCCAAATCTTGTTTTGGAAGCCTTCGGGACCGCCGTGGAGGTGGTGCGGACCGCAGTTGCAGGCCAATTCATACTTTTGGCCGTCGAGCGAGAAGCGGCCGTGGGCAATGCGGTTGGCATACCGGCCGGGGGTTTTACCCATGCACGGACCATCGCAAATATAGTCCACAATGTTTTCATAGCCGGTGAGCACATCGGCCAAATTGCCGTTGGCATCGGGCACACGAATGGCCACAATGCCGGCGCCGAGGGTGGACAATACCACCTGTGCGCCACAGGCATTGGTAAGAGTAAATAAGGTAATCTCACCGCGAGGGGAGGAGTAAGTGGAGGTAGTTCGTGACATTTCTCTTAAAAAATAAAGTGGTGCAAAATTAGCAAATTTTCATCAAATATGCAAGCGACCGCGCAAAAACGGCCACGAAATACGCAAAAAAGGCAAAGAATCGGGGCATTTGCGTTAAATAAATTAACATTAACATATTTTAACTAAATGGGGGGGGTAATTTGCAAAATTATCTGTACATTTGCAGCGAAAAAACTAATTTAGATGTCATTAAACCTAAGCCAAGCGGGCAAGCGAAGCCCAAGGCGACAAAGTATACTTAACTAATAAGGTATTTAGAACACATGTATTCAAGGTAATATGTTAAAAAACAATAGTTGTTTTTTAGATAATTGTGTAACGAGTTCGAGGCGTCGCGACGACAGCCTCGTTCTTTTTTCCTACCCCCCCCCTCAAATTGGGCTTATTAGCCTTATTGGCCTTATTCACCACCCTGCTTTTTGTCTCGGCTCTGAGCTTCAGCGAAGGTGCGTTGCGTTGCCTTATTTGCACTTGGTGCGGGGAGGTGCCGGTGGTTGGATTTTGTGACAATTTGGTGACAAAGCGGGGTGAAAATGGGGCTGTGGGCAAGGTTTGGGGTATCGGTTTGTTAAAAATAATTAAGGAATTGCACTTTTTTCTCGAATTGTTTGGTTGGAATGGCAAAAAGTATGTACCTTTGTGGGTGTGTTTTTTATAGTATTAGATTAAGATAAAGGTTTTAAAGAGACAGCTGGGTTGTGAAGCTCGGCTGTTTCGCTTTATTTTGGCCTGCTTTTTTTGCCGGAATGTGCTTTAACTTTCGGTCAAAATTCGGGTCAAACATTCGCTCAACGGCAATGGGATTTTGTCGGCAATTTTGTTCGATTTGTCTATAATTATTGTCGGGTATTATTTTAAATTTCTAACTTTGTAACGAAAATCAAATCAAATCAATGAAACGCCAAACTCTTCTCTCTCTCCTTCTCACTTCGGCTGTGGTGGCCGCGGCATACACCATCACCGGACGAGTGGCCGACCCGCAGGGCGAGCCGCTCATCAGTGCATCGGTGCGATTGCTCTCGGCTCGCGACAGTTCGGCTGTTAATGGCGTGGTGACCGATGTCGACGGCAATTTCAAGTTCGAGAACCTCAACGGTCGCCGCTACATCGTGGAAACGTCATACGTGGGCTATGAGCCTATATATAATAATGTAGACTTGCGCCAAGGTAATGCCGCCCTCGGCACCATCACCCTGCGAGAAAGCGCCACCATGCTTCACGAAATGGAGGTAGTGGGCATCCGCACCCCTATCACCGTCAAGGAAGACACCATCGAATATGATGCTTCGGCCTACCGCACCGCCCCCAATGCCGTGGTTGAAGACTTAGTGCGCCGTCTCCCCGGTGCCGAAGTCAGCTCCGACGGCAAAATCACCGTTAACGGTCAGGAAATCAGCAAAATCCTCATCGACGGTCAGGAGTTCTTCAGCGACGACCCCACCGTGGCATCGCGCAACATTCCCGCCGACATGGTCGACCGTCTGCAAGTGGTTAACCGCAAGAGCGACTTAGCTCGCCTCACCGGCGTGGACGACGGCGAAGACGAAACTGTCATCAACCTCACCGTCAAGAAAAATATGCAGAACGGCTGGTTCGGCACCATCCAAGGCGGCTACGGCACCGACGACCGTTACAACGGTTCGTTCAACGTCAACCACTTCTGGAACGGCAACCAAATCACCTTCATCGGCGCCCTCAACAACGTTAACGACCTGAGTTTCACCGATGGTACCTCCTCGCGCTTCCGCCGATTCGGCGGCCAAAACGGCATCACTACCTCCCAAGCCTTCGGCATCAACTTCAACGTGGGCAACGGCGAAAAGTTCCGCATCGGCGGCGACGTGATGTACTCCCGCTCCGACCGCGACGCTCGCCAAAGCACCTCGCGCCAGTACCTCTTCGCCGATTCCACTTCCTACTACAACAGCGGCAAGCGCTCGCGCGACATCGGCAACAATCTCCGTGCCGACTTCCGCCTGCAATGGAAGCCCGACTCGCTCAATACCATCGACTTCCGTCCGTATTTCAGCTATAACCACAGCAATGGTTGGTCGGTCGACTCCGCTCAGACCTTCGCCGGCGATGCCGCTCGCTCGTTGGTCACCGCCTCGCGCAACCGTTCCAACTCGCACGGCGACAGCTGGGAGTTTGGCGGCCGACTTATCGTAAACCACAAGTTTGCCTCACGCCCCGGTCGTGCGCTATCGCTCTACGTTGACTACAAATTCAGCGACGTGCAAGAATACGGCGACGCTTACTCGTGGAACCGCTTCTTCCGCATGGATTCGCTCGACGTGTACGACCAATACAGCGACAACCACACTTGGAGCAACAACCTCTCGGCTCGCCTGAGCTGGACCGAGCCTATCGGCAACCCCGCCAACGGCAACTACCTCACCGCCGCCTACCGCTTCCAATACCGCTGGAACAACGCCGACAAGCTCACCTACGACTACCCGGTGGAATACATCGACTACCCCAACGGCGAGGCTATCATCGGCTCGGATATGATTTTCAGCGAAACCCTGTCGAACCGCTTCCGCAATGACTATATGAACCAAGACATCCGCTTAGGTTTCAAGCACGTAGAGAAGAAGGTCAATATGGAAGCCGGCCTGTCGTTGGTGCCCCAGCGATCCAAATCCATCGACCTGATTAACTCCGCCCGCAACATTCCCGAACGCTGGACTTGGAACTTCGCCCCCTTCCTGCGCTACCGCTGGAAGCCGTCGAAGAGCAAGCAGTTGATGCTCGACTACCGCGGCCGCAGCTCGCAGCCGACCATGACCCAGTTGCAACCCGTGGCCGATGTTTCCAACCCCTTGGCCATCGTGGTCGGTAACCCGGATTTGAAGCCGTCGTTCACCCACAACATCATGCTCCGCTTCCACAATTTCAACAGCGAAGCCCAGCGCTCAATTATGACCATGCTCCACGCTCAAGTGATGCAAAACTCCATCGTGTCGAAGACCACTTACGACAGCGAAACCGGCGGCCGCACCACCACCTACACCAACGTCAACGGTCAGTGGAACGTCCGCGCCATGAACATGATTTCATTCCCCTTCCGCAACAAGAAGTGGACATTCAATAACCACTTGATGCTCTCCTACTCCACCTCCGTGGGCTTCAACAATGGTCTGCGCAACCGCGCCAACTCCATCGTGGCCAACGAATCGTTCGGCATCGCCTTCCGCCCCGACTACCTCGAGTTTGAGCTGCGTCCCACCTACGGCATCCAAACCGTGCACAACACCGTGCAATCCGCCGGCAACCAAACCGTGCACACCTACGGTGGCAACTTCTATGCCACCTATAACTCGCCCTTCGGCCTTGTGCTCAACTCCGATTTGAGCTACACCGCCACCAGCGGCTACTCCGAAGGGTTCGACGAAAACCGCTGGCTCTGGAACGCCTCCATCGGCTACCAGTTCCTGCAAGACCGCTCCCTTACCCTCTCCCTGAAGGCTTACGACCTGCTGCGCCAGAACTCCAACATCTCGCGCACCATCACCGCCAACTACATCGAAGATAATTCCTACAACTCGCTCGGCCGCTACTTCATGGTGACCTTGGCATGGAAATTCAACACCTTCGGTGCCGGCAAACAACCCGCAAGCCTCAACGGCGATCCCGACCGTCCCGGTCCTCCCCCCGGCGCAGGCCGCGGCCCGATGGGCCCTCCCCCCGGCGGCGGTCGTCCCTTCTAACTTACGGCCAACATCATCAAAGCAATAATAGAGTGAATTAAATTAGGTTAGAACCCTGGAGTAGGTGCCTACGATCCACTTTAAAACTCCTACTCCGAAAAAAATTTCATAAGTTGATTTGTGTGATGGGGTGGTGCGTTGTGAAACGCGCCGCCCTTTTTTCATACCCACTATCCCCAAATTACGAATTTGCTACAAAAATCGGGGCACTTCATACATTTTTTCAAAAAAGCTTGCAAATCTCAACCATAAATCGTAACTTTGCACCGTAAACAATCGGCACATTTCTCCGCCCGAAAGTTCATCACAGTAATAACAATTATTCATTCATCAATTCATTATTATGAAAAAGTTTCTCTTACTCCTTGTCATCGCAGCAACCGCGCTGACAGCGTCGGCTCAAGACCGCACCGACTCCCACGGCAACACCGTCAAACACGCTCTCTTCGAAGTAGCACAATATCAATTCGGGGACTTCGATGCTGTAAAAGCGACCGGCAGCTACGGCCTCGGCATGCTGGTAACCTCACTCTCGCACTGGGATCGCTTCCACGTGGGCGCAAACGTCAACTTCTCTATCAACAACGGCTTAGCCGACCCTTCAGGTTGTATCATTGACTTTGGGCCTTCAGTACGTTACGACCTCAGCGAACACATCTTGGTAAACATGCCTGTCAACGCTGTGTGCGTTGCAACCTTCCCCAAAGGCACCACCGACACCAAAACCGACTGGGGCGCACGCATCGCACCGTCACTCCACGTGTTCTTCTCCGACAAATTCGGCATCTTTGCCGGTCCGCAAATGACAATCAGCTTCGAAAGCGGTTCCGAACCCTCATTCGGCCTACAAGCCGGCCTCTCCTACGCATTCTAATCCCCTACTCCACCGACACGAATCGTTCGAATCCACACGAATAAAAAAGATTCGGGTGGATTCGGGTGATTCGTGTTCGTTTCCTCTGCATCCGGATGGTCATCGTAAGGAAATCGTTCGGAATCGTCTGTTATTGGTGGGTGATTTGGCGGTTTTGTTGGTGGTTTTGGGAAATTTGGGGCGAGGGCGGGGATTTATTTTGGTATGTGGGATTTTTTTGCTACCTTTGCACAAACTTTGGCGGAGTGTGCATTTTTAGCTTCGCCGGGGTTTGCTTGTTATGAATTAAATGAATCTCAAACCAAAATAAGAACAAACCAATGTACATTAACGCTACGGGGTTTTACATCCCTTCTTTGCGCATTGATAATGCTCACTTTTTGCCTTTGAATGGGCTCACGGATGAATGGATTGTGCGTCGCACGGGTATTCGCACTCGCTCGCATGTGGCTGAAGGTGAGGGCCATAACAGTATGGGCCTCGACGCCATCCGCAATGCTCTGCCTTCGCTGCCTTACGATGTGAAGGACGTGGACTTGATTGTGTCGGCGGCTTATTCGGCCTACGACACTGTGGCCACGTTGGCTCACTTGGCGCAGCGCGAGTTCGACATCGATGGCGCCAAGGCGGTGTACCTGTCGTCGGCCTGCTCGTCGTTCATCAACGGATTGGAGTTGGTGGAGGCTTACTTCGCCTTGGGCAAGGCCTCGAAGGCACTGCTGATTTGTTCGGAGTGCAACTCTTACTATGCCAACGAAACCGACAAGGTGGCGGGCCACCTGTGGGGCGATGCGGCCGTGGCTTACTTCCTGTCGAAGGAGCCGTGCGGCGAACACGAGCCGGAGATTACCTCCATCTACACCTGCGGATTGGGTAATGTGTCGAAAGGTCCGGAGGGTGTGCAACTGCGTCCGAAGGAGGGCGGCATCTCGATGCCCTTCGGCAAGGACGTGTTCATGAACGCGTGCAACTATATGATTGACGCTTTGGACCACGCCGGTGCGGCCGCCGGCGGTGTGAAGCCGGCCGAACTCGACCACCTCATCTGCCACCAAGCCAACTTGCGCATCGTGGCCAACGTGGCGCACCAGCTCGACTTGCCTTTGGAGCGCTTCGAGAACAATATCGAGGAGCTCGGCAACACCGGCAGCGCTGGCGTGGCATTGGTGTTCGCCCAACGCCGCGACCACTTCGCCGCGGGCGAGCGCATCGGCATGACCGTGTTCGGCGGCGGCTACAGCTGCGGCGCGGCCATCATCGAGATGCGATAGCACCAAAGTTTTTAATTCAACGTAAAACGTAAACGTAGAACGTAATTTTAAATTTTACGTTCTACGTTTACGTTTTACGTTAAATAGGCACAGACTCATTGGTGACGATTTTGGGGCAAAAAGTTGGGGATGTGGGAAAAATTGCTTAACTTTGTGGCTGATACCTAACCCCTAATACCGATGAAACAACTAACTATCCTTTTATCTGTAATCTTAGCAAGTTTTGCGGCTGAGGCGCGTGTGGCGGTTCAGTGGGAAACGCTTGGCAACACCGTGGACGAGCGCGGGCAGTCGTGTTACACCGAACGGCTCACCATAGATGCCGACCATGGTTTTAAATACTTGGGCTTCAACACTTTTCATCGTGGACGCGCGACGGTGGCCCCCTCGGATTCGCTCATCGAGGTCATTCCCGGTTACTACCTGCTGAGTTCGCCGGAGTTTGAGCGCGGCGGCCGCGTGGTGGTGGACATCCGCACCTCGCGATTTTTGCGCAACGTGGCCTACGTGCCCGATGGCTTCCACGTGGTGAACAGCGACGGCACCACCGAGGAGGTGGATTTCACGGCCAAGTCAATCATCGAACGGCCGGAGCAGTGGCAGTTGGCCGACGGCATCGACTTGATGCCTTACGGCGACACGGTCTTCGCTCGCAACAGCGAGTTGCAAGGCGGCCGCTGCGAGTTCTACGCCGTGGTACCGTCGTATAAGAGCGTGACGCTCACCGGCGCTACTTCACAGAGAATCAACAAGATAGAGTTTAAGGCGGTGGACGCGCCGCGTGCGCAATGGTGGCGCGCCACCGTCCGCCGTGGCACGGTCACCGTGGAGGCCGCCGCCGAAGATTCGGCCACGGTGATGCGCCGTTTGGAGCCGCTCAACCTGCTCACCGCCACCAACGTGCCCGAGGCCGTGATTGAGGATTACCCCGATTTCGGCTACCGCGGCATCATGATAGATATTGCACGTAACTTCCAACCAATCAGCGAGATGCACCGCATCCTGCAACTGATGTCGCGTTACGGTTTCAACGTGCTCCACTTCCACTTCGCCGACGACGAAGCTTGGCGATTGGAGATACCCGACTTTCCGGAGCTGACCGAGGTGTGCGGCCGCCGCGGCTTCACCACCGACGAGCACGACCACTTGGCACAACTGTTCACCGGCACGGGCGATGTGAACGCGGTGAACTCGTCGAACGGCTACTACACTCGCAGCGAGTTCATAGGGCTGTTGAAGTATGCCGATTCGTTGGGAATCAGCGTATTACCGGAGATTGAATCGCCCGGCCACGCGCGTGCGGCCATCGTGGCCATGGAGCATCGCTACCGCCTCACCGGTGATGATTACTACCGTCTAATCGACCCACAGGACACCTCGCGCTACGTGTCGGCGCAGTGGTTTGGCGACAACGTGATGAACCCGGCGCTGCCCGGCCCGGTGCGGTTTATGACCGACGTGACCGCCCGAATCAAAGCCATGTACAACGAGGCCGGGGTGGAGATGCCCGCGATGCACATCGGCGGCGACGAAGTGGCCATGGGCGCGTGGACCGGTTCGCCCATTGCCAACGCTTACATGACCGAACGCGGCCTCACCAACCACCGCGACCTGCATTACATTTTCGTCAAAGAGCTGACCGCCAACTTCGCAGCGATGGGCGTGAAGGTGAGCGGCTGGCAGGAGATTTCGATGCGCAGCGAGGAGGATTTCAACGCGACAGTGCGACCTAACACGTTCAGTATCAACTGTTGGCGCAATCCCGACAACAATTCCGCCATCATAGCACAAACGGCCATGGCCAACTATCCCACGGTGCTGAGCATCGTGAACCATTTCTACTTGGATATGTGCTATAGCTCGCACCCCGATGAGCGCGGGCTGACCTGGGGCGGCACTGTGGACGAGTTCGACGCGCTTCACGGCTATCCCTACGAGCTATGCCCGACCGACAGCGCCCACTTCGCCAACGTGATAGGCATCAGCGGGCACCTGTTCGCCGAGACCGTGCGCTCCGGCCGCATGATTGAGGCTTACCTGCTGCCGAAGATGCTCGGCATGGCCGAACGCGCGTGGAACGCTCGGCCCACCTACAGCGACGCCGACTTCAACGCGGTGCTGTGCACGCGCGAGATGCCCTACTGGCTGGCGTTCGGCAGCGCCGTGCACCTACGCCAACCCGGCATCGAGAAAATGGCCGACGGTCGCGTGGAGATGAACACGCCCTACACCGACATGGCAGGCGTGGAAGTGCGCTACACCCTCGACGGCAGCGAACCCACCGCCGAATCGCCGCTGTACACCGCGCCGATAGCCACCGCCGGCGCCGCGCAAGTGCGCGCCGCCATCTACTGGTACGGCCGCCGCTCCGTCACCACCATCCTCAATCTGTAATAATTACACGCCCTACTGACAAAAAGTGTGTCTGTGCACAGTTTTTGTCAGTAGGCATGCAGTTTCAGCCAATTTATTAGTTTTTTTCACAAAAATTTGGCAGTTCAAAGAATTATTTATACCTTTGTACTGACAAAAAGTGTGCACAGACACAGTTTTCGTCAGTAGTATGATAATAAATAGAAACAAATACCTAAATCGCCTTATCTCGCTTCGTCATGACGGACTGATAAAGATAGTCACCGGCATCCGTCGTTGTGGCAAGTCATACCTGCTCTCCGTAATCTATGCAAATTGGTTGAGAGAGCATGGTGTAGCCGAAGACCACATCATAATTATCAACCTCGAGGACCGCCGTAACATGGCGCTCCGCGACCCTGATGCCTTGTTAGCATTCATCGACTCCAAACTAACCGATTCATTAATGCACTACATTATGATTGATGAGATACAATTGGTGCCGGAGTTTGAAGACGTGCTGAATAGCTATCTGAACATGAACAATGCGGATGTGTACGTCACCGGTAGCAACGCCCGGTTCCTCTCCAAGCAAGTACGGACCGAATTTGCCGGTCGTGGCGAAGAAGTAAGATTACATCCGCTTTCATTCAGCGAATATTATAGCATTTCCGCACGCGACAAGGCGGAGGCTCTACGCGATTACATGATATATGGTGGTCTGCCACAAGTCGTGCTTAAAAGTTCTCATGATGAGAAGATCGAGCTTCTGGAAGCCCTGTTTGCCAATACCTATGTCAGCGACATTGTAGCGAGGAATAAGATTCGCAACACGGAAGTCTTAGATGAACTTCTGAACATTTTGGCCTCATCAGTTGGAGGGCTGACTAATGCCACTAAATTGGCCAACACCTTTGAGTCGGTCAAGCATGAAAAGGTGAGTCGAACCACTATCGCCAACTACATTGAATATATCTGCGATTCGTTCCTTATGGAGAAGGCGACGCGTTACGACATCAAAGGCAAACGCTACATAGATAGCCCGTATAAGTATTATTTCAGCGACTGCGGGCTACGAAACTGTCGTCTGAACTTTCGCCAAGTGGAATACACCCATCTTTTGGAGAATGCAATCTATAACGAATTGATTGCCAGAGGTTTTAGTGTGGATGTTGGCGTGGTACAGAAGTACTCCAAGGATAGCGACGGCTCGCGCAACCGCCAGTATCTTGAAGTAGATTTTGTATGCAATCAAGGCAGCAAAAGATATTACATACAATCGGCATATCGAATTCCGGACGAAGAAAAACTACAGCAAGAAGAAGCCTCATTGCTAAACATTACTGATTCCTTCAAGAAAATCATTATCGTAGGCGAATATACGCCCACCCTGCACAATGCATCCGGAGTAACGATAATGAGCATCTACGACTTCCTGCTTAAAGAAAATTCATTGGAATTATAATTTCTACTGACAAAAAGTGTGTCTGTGCACAGTTTTTGTCAGTAGGCATGCAGTTTCAGCCAATAAATTGGCTGGTTTTGCCGCGAGCGAGCGAATGAGGGGGTATTTCTCGGCTTCGCCGAGATGGCAGCTGAAGCTGCTGAGCCCGAGACGAAAATAAAGGGCGGATTGCGCAGCGCACGAAGGACGCAAGACTTCGCTGAAGCTCAGAGCCGTGACAAAAAAGCGAGCGGGAAGCCAACCGCTCGAAGGGGCGGCGGAGGATGCAATGCCGTGGGCGGCCATCCGGGTATGCCGAGGCAAGCCTCGGCTCTCGTACCTTTGCAAAAAAT
>JBJEKG010000155.1:0-13429 GCA_051878535.1 Muribaculaceae bacterium | reverse complement strand
CACCCCGGCGTTCCCAATCCGTAGCCGTCTGAGCGACTTCAACCTCACATTTAATAATGACAGCGTGGTGCTCCACAACGTGCGATACACCGCCGGCTCGTCGGACTTCACCATCAACGGCGAAGTGAGCAACATCCGCCGCAGTCTCACCTCGCGCACCGGCCGCCAAGTGCTGAAAGTGCGCTTCGATGTGCAGAGCGACACCATCGACGTGAACCAACTCGCCGATGCCATCTTCCGAGGATGTGCCGCCACCGCCGTCTCCATCGACCCCGATGACGAGGATGCCGACTTCGAAGTCACCGCCGAATCCGATTCCATCGGCCCGCTGCTCATCCCCACCAACATCGACCTGCAGCTGAATATGCGTGCCAACAATATCCGCTACGCCGACATGCTCTTCCACGACTTCTCCGGCGAGGTCCTCGCCGCCCGTGGAGCGCTGCACCTCAACGACTTAGCCGCCAGTTCGGCCGACGGCGACATCGCCCTTTCGGCCCTCTACTCCGCCCCGCGCCGACAAGATATGCAGTTCGGTTTCGGCCTGGTGGTCAACCGCTTCCGCATCGACCGCTTCCTGCGCTTGGTGCCCGCGCTCGACACCATCATGCCCATGATGAGCGGCATCAGCGGCGTAATCAACTCCGAAATTGCCGCCACCTGCTCGGTGGATTCGGCCATGAACTTGGAACTGCCATCGTTGGCCGCCGCCGTGCGCATCGGTGGCGATTCGCTCTGCCTCATCGACAGCGAAACCTACCGCACCATCGGTAAGTGGCTGATGTTCAAGGATAAAACACGCAACGTCATCGACCACATGGACGTGCTGCTCACCGTGGCCGACAACCGTATGCAGCTTTACCCCTTCATCTTCGACATCGACCGCTATCGCCTTGGCGTTCAGGGTTATAACGACCTCGCGTTCAACTTCGACTACCACATTGCCGTGCTCAAATCGCCCCTGCCGTTTAAATTCGGCATCAACCTGCGCGGCAACCCCGACGACTACTCCATTCGCGTGGGCAAGGCGCGGCTCAAGGAGGGACAAGCCACCAACGTGGCCATGGCCGACACCACGCGTGTGAACCTTCTGCGCGAGTTCCGCAACGTCTTCCGCCGCGGCGTGGAGCAGTCGGGCATGGACCGCCTCGACGTGCAAGCAGCACGTCCCGCCGCCCAACCGACGTCGGATAGCGACGCCATTTCACATGCCGATTCGCTTTACTTCATCGAGCAAGGCCTGATTGAGGCTCCTCAACCCGCCGAAACCCCTAAAAAGTAAGCTTATGAATTGTAAATCAAACAATTATCCCCGCATAACCGCCGCCCTCATCGATATGGACGGCACCCTATACAACTCCATGCCCAACCACGCCCGGGCGTGGAAACAGCTCATGGACGAGGCCGGCATCCCCGCCCGCGAAGAGGAATTCTACCTCTACGAAGGCGCCACCGGTGCCGCCACCATCGACCGCCTCATCCTCCGCACATGGGGCCGCCACGCCACCGAGGCCGAGAAGCGCGATATGTACGCGCGCAAGGCCGAATTGTTCGTGCAGCAGCCGCCCGTGCAGATTATGCCCGGTGCGCGCGAGCTGGTCGAAGCGTTCCACCGGCGCCAAATCCTCACCGTGTTGGTGAGCGGCTCCGGCCAAAACTCGCTGTTGAGCCGTCTCGACGTGGACTTCCCCGGCGCATTCCCACAGGAGCGCCGCGTCACCTCCGCTTCCGTGGCCCACGGCAAGCCCGCGCCCGACCCCTTCTTGCGCGGCCTCGAATTAGCCGGCGTAAGCGCCGACCAAGCCATCGCCATCGACAACGCCCCCTTGGGCACCACCTCGGCCGTGGCCGCCGGAGTGCTCACCGTGGGAGTGCTCACCGGCCCGATTCCCGCCGCCGAAATCATCTCCACCGGCGTCCACATCCTCTACCACTCAATGGAGGAGTGCGCCGCAATCCTACCTCGATTACTCGACCGAATCAACAAACCGTTACCCGTATTGTCTTAATCTAAAGCATGTTACGCTATGAAACAAAAATTTATCTTCTCTGAGAACCCCGCTGCCGACCTCGAACGTGTCCTCGCGGAATTAGCTCCGACCTCCGTGGCCGTGGTGGCTGATGTCAACACTGCTCAGTACGTGGTGCCGCGCCTCACCGCCGATTCGCCGGCCATCAAAGCCGCCACACTCATCACCGTCAAAGCCGGTGACCTCAACAAGAACCTCAACGCAGCGCAAACCATCTGGCGCGCACTGTCGCAAATGCAGGCCGACCGCCGCTCGGTGCTCGTGGCCGTGGGCGGTGGCGTAGTCACCGACTTGGCCGGATTCGCCGCCGCCACCTACATGCGCGGCATCCGCGCCGTGTACGTGCCTACCACCCTGTTGGGCGCCGTCGATGCTGCCGTTGGCGGCAAAACCGGTGTTAACTTCCTCGGCCTCAAGAACATGGTGGGCACGTTCACCGAACCCGAAGCCGCCATCATATCCTCCACCTTCTTCTCCACCCTCACCCCCGACGAAATCCTCTCGGGCTACGGCGAAATGCTCAAACACGCACTGCTGAGCGACACCAAGATGCTCGGCCGCCTGCTTGCCTTCGACCCCGCCGCGCAAGCTTCCACCATGTTGCCCTTGGTGGAAGAGAGCGTCAAGGTCAAGTGCAAATTTGTGGAAGGCGACCTGCGCGAAGGCTCCAAGCGTCGCGCGCTCAACCTCGGCCACAGCGCCGGCCACGCCTTCGAGGAGTTGGCCATGAAGCGCACCGCCGCCATCCCCCACGGCTTCGCTGTGGCTCACGGCTGCGTGGTGGCCCTCGTTCTCTCGCACATGCTCCTCGGATTCCCCTCCGACACCCTCCACACCTTCGCTCAGTTCGTGGCGCAGCACTATCCCTTGGACTTCGCACTCACATGCGACGACTACCCCGAGCTTCTCGCACTGATGCACCATGACAAGAAGAATACCTCGCGCCAAACGCTCAACTTCACCCTCCTGAGCAAGGTCGGCAAGCCCCAAATCGACTGCCATGTCAGCGAGGACGACGTGCGCAACGCTCTCGATATTTACCGCGATTTAATGGGCATCTGATATGGCTAAAATACAGAAAACCAACGTGGCACGGCTGCTCGACAAGGCCAAGATTCCTTACGAGCTCATCCCCTACGAGTACGACGAGAACGATCTCGCCGCCCAACACGTGGCCGATGCGCTCGGCGAGGATATTCATCAGGTATTCAAGACGTTAGTACTTTGCTCCGGCCCGCAGCACATCGTGTGCGTGGTGCCGGGCAATTGCGAGGTCGACCTCAAGAAAGCCGCCCGTGCCGCTTCGCTCAAGAAGGTGGAAATGCTTCCCATGAAAGAGCTGCTGCCGCTCACCGGCTACATCCGCGGCGGCTGCTCGCCCATCGGTATGAAGAAGCCGTTCCCCACCTTTTTCCACTCCACCGCCTTGGACTTCGATGTCATCTTCGTAAGCGCCGGCGTCCGCGGCCTCCAACTCCGCATCGCTCCTCAACAACTCATCGACTACGTCGGCGCCTCCGTGGCCGACCTGTGCAAAGACTCCGAGCTATGAACACCTTCGGCCACATCCTCCGCCTCACCACCGCCGGCGAAAGCCACGGCCCGGCCATTACCGCCATCCTCGACGGCTTCCCCGCCGGCGTGGCCATCGACCTCGATGCCATCCAAGCCACGATGGACACCCGCCGCCCGGGCGTAGGCGGTGGCACATCCGCCCGGCGCGAAGCCGACCGCGTGGAGCTGCTCTCGGGCGTGTTCGAAGGCTGCTCCACCGGCGCACCCATCACCATCCAAATCGCCAACACCGACGCCCGGTCGGCCGACTACGAGCCGCTGCGCAACGTCTTCCGCCCATCGCATGCCGACTTCACCTATCAGGCCAAGTACGGCATCCGCGACTACCGCGGCGGCGGGCGCGCCTCCGCGCGCGAAACCGCCCTGCGCGTGGCCGCCGGCGCCATCGCTCAGCAAGCGCTCGACACCATGGGCGTGCGCGTCTACGCCTACACCTCGCGCATCGGCAGCGTGGCCCTCGATTTGCCGCTCGAAGCCATTGACCTTCAGCACATTTACGACTACCCAACCCGCTGCCCGCATCCCGACACTGCCGCCCGCATGGACACCGTGATTCAGCGCGTGCGCCAAGCCGGCGACACCGTCGGCGGCATCGTCTCCGGTGCCATTGCCGGACTGCCCGCCGGCGTGGGCGAGCCGGTCTACGGCAAGTTCCACGCCATGCTCGCCTCCGCCATGATGAGCATCAACGCCGCCAAAGGCTTCGAAGTGGGTATGGGCTTCGAAGGCGCGTGCCGCCTTGGCAGCGAGATGAACGACGCCTTCGCCGTCGACCACTCCGGCCGCATCACCACCCTGACGAACCACTCCGGCGGCGTGCAAGGCGGCATCACCACCGGCCGCGCCGTCACCTTCCGCGTGGCCTTCAAACCCGTGGCCACCCTCACCCGCGACTACCCCGCCATCACCGCCGACGGCGCCGCGGTCACCATCCCCGCCGGTGGCCGCCACGATGCCTGCGTGGTGCCCCGCGCCGTAGCCGTGGTCCAAGCCATGGCCGCCCTCACCGCTCTCGACGCCCTCCTGCTCAACCGCGCCGCCCGCCTCTAACCCAATTGGGCCAATTGGCCCAATAAGCCCAATAAGCCCAATTCACCTACTTCGCCGCAGCCTCTTCAGCGAAGCCCTTCACCTGTCACTATTCGCTCTTTTTTTGCGAAAAGTGACGATTTTTTTAAAAAAATTTGGATTTTTAATAAATTTGTTGTTAATTTGCAGTCGAATTAGAATATTTGTTCGATTACAAGCCTTGAATGAAGCATGCTGAAAGCAGGGGCTGAAGCGTTTCAGGCAATGGATTTAATCAATGGGCACTTATTTTAGTATTGAAGCGTTTTTACCAATCTACTAACTAATAAAGCAGTTTTTCTATGAAGAAAGTTTTACTCCTTTCCTTAGGTTTGGCCGCCACACTGGCCGCCAACGCCTACACTGAACCTACCGAGTATCCCGACTACTCGTGGCAGGGTGTAGCCCCCAACGGCTCTCTGGCTGTATCGGAATTCTATGGCGCTATGACCATCGTTGACCTCACCACCGGCGTTGAATACTACTATGAAGACCCCGACTACATTGTTACTTACAGTGGTGGTATAGGTAACTACGTGAGCAACACCGGCATCGTGGTTGGCTCTATCGCCAATGCGAGCTACTGGCAAAACGGCGAATGGCACGAACTCAGCGGCCCGGAGACCGTTGACGGCCACATGGCCAATGGCATCACCCCCGACGGCTCGCGCATCTGCGGCGGTGTGATGATGGAAGCAATGTCGACCGAAGCTGAAGGCATCATGCTTCTCCCCTGCTACTGGGACGCTACCGCCGATGGCTATGGCGAATACCACATTCTGCCTCACCCCTCGCTCGACTTCTCCGGCCGTGTTCCGCAGTACATCACCGCTATCGCTATCAGCGACGACGGCAAAACCATCGTGGGCCAAGTACGCGACTACACCGGTTTCGTTCACCAACCCATCGTCTACACCGAAGGCGCCGATGGCGAATGGTCGTACAAACTCTTGGCGGAGGAAGTGTTCCATCCCGAAGGTGTCGAACTGCCCGAATGGCCCGGCGAAAGCCCTTACCGCCCTCAGTATACAGACTACATGACTGAAGAAGAAGCAGCCGCTTATCAAGAGGCTTTGAATAATTATTGGTATGGTGGTGGTGATAAACCCGAAGCTTCCGACTACATGACCGCTGAAGCATACGAAGCGTACCTCGCCGCTGAGGCTACTTACCAAGCTCTCTATGAAGAATGGGCTCCTTTATACGATGCTTACCAAGACGCATTCTATGAACTGTTCGCTCTTCTGCCCTCTTACGAATTCAATAGTGTATTCGTAACCCCCGACGGCAAAAAATACGTTACCTCCGGTTCTGTTGAAATGGAAGTAGAAGATTCTTGGTGGCCTGTGTCGGTTTACTACCCCGCTATTGGTGACATCGCCACCGGCGAAATGACTCACGTGGACAACAACGGCGTAAGCATGTCGGTTTGCGACGTTCCCAACAACGATGTTATCTTCCTGTGCAACGGCATCTGGGATCTCGTACCCTTAGGCTGGATCTACAAGGACGGCGTGATTACTCCCGTTGAAGACTGGCTCGCTACTGAAAGCGAAGAAATGGCCGACTGGATTGAGAACAATCTCTGGCACGAAATCATCACCGGCTATGAATTCGACGAAGAAACCGGCGAATACATCGTTGACGAAAATGGCAACCCCATCCCCACCACTATTGATGCTCTGTGCACCGGTATATGCATCGCCAACCGCGACCTCAGCACCGTGGCTATGTGGGCTAACGACGGCTGGAGCGGATATTACTACACCGCTGCCTACATCTTCAGCCTCGAAAACCTCGGCGTGAAAGACGTTGTGACCGTGGGCAACAACACCATCACCTTCGACCAAGAAGGCAACATGGTAGTTGACGGCGACATCCAAGCCGTAACTGTTTACGACCTCCAAGGCCGTCAAGTGCTCAACTCCAATGCTAACGGCTCCGTGGCCAACAACCTCCCCGCCGGTATCTACGTAGTTCGCGCTACCGCCGGCAACAACTGCACCGTTACCTCCAAAATCCGTAAATAATTAGTTATCAATTAATTCTCACAGCAGGAGACTCCCTCAATCGGGGGTCGCCTGCTTGTGAGTTTTATAAAAAATGTATTAGAATCGGTTTTTAAAACAAATAATTCGCGGAATTATAAAATTTTTTCTTTAAATTTGCACCGGTAATAATTTTAACCTACCTAACACCACAACCATGCGCAAAGTACTTGTAACATTATTGGTGACCGTAATGGCCTGCATCGCGTTCAACGCATCAGCTCAACTGCCCTCGATCAACCTCAAGGACATCAACGGCAACACCGTCAACACCGCCACCCTCAACAACGATGGCAAACCTTTCATTGTCAGTTTCTTCGCTACCTGGTGCAAACCCTGCATGCGCGAAATCCGCGCCATCGCCGAAGTCTATGCCGATTGGCAGGAAGAAACCGGCGTAAAAGTAATCCTTATCTCCACCGACGAGGCTCAGAATGCCAACAAGGTGAAACCGTTGGTCGACGCCGAAGGCTGGGAATTCCAAGTGCTACTCGACGTTAACTGCGAGCTGTTCAACAACTTAGGCCTGCAAATGGTGCCCCACGTATTGGTGTGCGACGGCCAAGGCAACATCGTCTACAGCCACAGCGGCTACACCGACGGCAGCGAAGAGCACCTCATTGAGATTGTGCGCGGTCTAACTGAATAATCTACACTCGAATGACAAAACGTTTATTGCTAATATGCTCGCTGACAGCCGCCTCCCTCTCGGCCGGCGCTATCACTCTGGGCGATGGTATGGCGCTCCACGGCAGCGTCCAACTCGACGGCCTCGTGCCACAAGAGGACCAAGCCATCGGCATCGCCAAACCCGATGATGATGTACTGTTTAATTCATACGCCGACCTCAACTTCATCAGCAAGTATGTGGATGCAGGTGTGCGTATGGAGTTCATGAAATGGCCCATGCCCGGCTACGAACCCGACTTCGCCGGCTGGGGTGTGCCCCATATCTATGCCAAAGGTCGCTACAACGGCTTCGAGCTGACCGTGGGCGACTTCTACGATCAATTCGGCTCCGGTTTCATCTTCCGCACCTACCAAGAGCGCTCGCTCGGCGTGGATAACGCCCTGCGCGGCGGCCGATTGAAAGTCACCGCCATCCCCGGCTTGCGCATCACCGCTTTGGGCGGCGTGCAGCGCCGTTACTGGGACTGGGAAACCTCCTCGGTGGTCTACGGCGGTGAAGCCGAAGTCAACTTCCAAGACTGTGCCGCCGCCCTGCGCGACAAAGGCATCACCTGGAACCTCTCGGCCGCCTACGTGCTCAAAACCGAGGACGATGAGGACATCTTCCTCCCCGGCACCGACTACCGCCTCAACGTGCCCGAACGCGTGGGCGCCTGGGACGTCCGCTCGCAATTCCACAAGGGCAACGTCAGCCTCACCGGCGAGTTCGCTTGGAAGGACCAAGACCCGAGTTTCGACAACGGTTACGCCTACAACCGCGGCACCGCCGTATTGCTCAGCGGCTCCTACTCCCGCTCCGGCCTCTCGGCCATGATTCAGGCCAAACGTTCCGAGAATATGGCCTTCCGCAGCCAGCGAGGCATGAGCGGCACATCCGCCATGATTAACAACATGCCGGCGTTCAACTATACTCACACCTACGCCCTTGCCACCACTTACACCTATGCTACCCAAGCAGCCGCCGGCGAGTGGGCCTTCCAAGGTGCGTTCTCATATAAATTCAAACGCGGTAGCGCTCTTGGCGGCCGCTATGGCACCAAGGTTACCTTGAATTTGAGCTACATCCGCGGCTTGGATTACGACGGCGAAGTGCCCAACCCCGTGATGGGCAGCAACGGCCGTTCCACCTCCTTCTTCGGCATGGGCGAGGCTTACTATCACGACATCAACCTCATCATCGACAAGAAGTGGAACAACACTCTAAGTCAGACGTTTATGTACATGAACCAAATGTACAACAAAACCGTGGTCGAAGGCCATGGCGGCAACATCCACTCCAACATCTTCGTGCTCGATAGCAAATTCAAAATCGACAAGCGCTTCACCTTGCGCAACGAGTTGCAATACCTCCACACCCCCGACGACAACGGTGATTGGCTCTACGGCCTGTTGGAACTCTCCGTGGCTCCCTACATGATGGTCACCGTGTCGGATATGTGGAACACGGGCGTGACCGACACCCACTACTACAGCTTCGGCGTCACCGGCAACTATGGCTTCAACCGCCTGCAAGTGGCCTACGGACGCACCCGCGCCGGCTACAACTGCTCCGGCGGCGTGTGCCGATTCGTGCCCGCCACCCGCGGCTTAACCGTTTCGTATTCTTACACCTTCTAACCTGAATCGCGTATGAAACTTTTAGCTAAAACCCTGATAATCACGGCCGCCGCTACCATGGTGGCCTGCAACGATATTGCTGAAAACGAGCGTCTGATTCCGGTGGAAAGTGTCAAGGCCGAACGCGCCGTGCTCATCGAAGACTTCACCGGCCAAAACTGCCTCAACTGCCCGGATGCGCACGCTACCATCGAAGCGCTCGAAGCCCAATACCACGACAAAGTCATCGCCGTGAGCATCCACGCCGGCGGCTTCGGCATCTCGGCCGACAACACCCGCTACACCGGCCTGATGCAACCCGAAGGCGACACCTATAATAATATGTGGGGCATCGATTCTTGGCCCGCAGGCGTAGTGAACCGCACCGGCGGCGCCACCACTCACGACCAATGGCCCGCAGCCGTGCGCACCGCTCTCGCCCTGCCCACCCCGTTGGACATCAATCTCGATGTGGAACGCTCCGAAACCGAGCTGACCATCCACGTGGAATGTGCTCAAAACCAAGATGTTAGCGGTAATCTGCAAGTGTGGATTGTGGAAAGCGGCATCGTGGCTCGCCAGCGCATGCCCGACGGCAAAATCAACCAAGAATACGTGCACAATAATGTGTACCGCGCATCCGTAAACGGCGTGGGCGGCGTGCCTGTGGCGCTCAAAGCCTTTGAGCATCAAACATTTACCTACAATCAACCGCTGCGCGCCACCGCCACCGAAACCTGGGTGCCGGAAAACCTCGCCGTGGTAGCTTTCGTCTACAACAAAGACGGTGTGGTGCAAGCCGCACGCCTTAAAGTTACTGATTAATTACCTAAATATCAAGATATTATGAAGAAACTCTACTTTGCAATGCTTGCCTTGCTGCTGTGTTTCGGCATCGCTCAGGCTCGCACTCTCACTTTCTACATCGGCAAAACCGCCATCACTCCCGGCCAAACTGTCATCTTCGAAGACATTGCCGTTGACGACTATGGCGACTATCGCGAAGTGACCATGGCTCCCGAGCTCTACCTCACCACCGATATTTACAGCTCCAAAATCAGCATTACCGCCAAGTGTACCTCCGGCCAAAGCATCCAAATGTGTGCCGGCGGCGCCTGCGCTATGGGTGAAACCGTCACCAAGGAAAATATCACTATCCAAACCAACGCCCTCCTCGACCTCAAATTCGACTGCATCTTGGAACTTGAAGGCGAAGAAGCAGTTCCCAACGTGGTGACCGAATTCACCGCCGTCGACACCGCTTACCCCGAAACCGCCGTTACCTTCACCCTCATCATGGGCGAAAAAGGCAGCGTAACCCTCATCGAAAACAGCAGCGACTTGGTAGCCGTGGCCGGTGGCGTGCAATACAATGTGGAGCAACCCACCTTGCTCGAACTCGTCGACATTCAAGGCCGTAAAGTGGTAGAAACCACCGTCAACGGCTTCGGCTTCCTCCCCGTGGACGCTCCCGCCGGCATCTACGTGTACACCTTTGGCGAAAACTCCGGAAAAATCTATCTAAAATAACGTGAACCTATGAAAAAAGCAATACTCTCGTTAGCTTGCGCCGCCATCGCGTTGGCCGCCCAAGCCATCACCGGCAACGTGCTCGAAGGAAAGTCGCTCCGCGGCTTCCATCCCGATTGGCAAGCCGGTCAACCCATTGAAACCATCGAAGTCGGCCCGGCCATCCACTTCGGCCCCTCGCGCGCCGAAACACAGTCGATGGAATATACACTCGCCGGCGACCCCTACACCGCTATCAATTACCAAGACCAAACAGTGGCTATGGTAATGGCTTACGGCTTTCAATTCACCGCCGCTGAAGCCACCAAATACGCCGGCAACCAAATCGACTACGTGTCGTTCTACACCGCCACCAACGGCGACGACCATAAGAACCACATCAAAAGCGTGACCGTATGCCTCGCTTATGACCTTCAGTCGGAACCCTTCTACACCGAGACTTTCACCGGCCTGCCCGAAGAACATTTCACCAAGGTGCAAGCCGACCTCTCCACTCCTTACATCATCGAAGCCGGCAAAGAATTCTACGTGTACCTGCGCTTCCTCATCTACGATACCAGCGACATCCCCGTCGTTATCGACTACACCAATCACTCCGGTGATGAAGGCGGTTGGGTTGGCGTTGGTAACTCCACCTCAGCCATTTCTTGGGATAACATCGCCTCGTACTTTGGCTTCGTGTGCTTAGCCGCCGGTATCTCCGGCACATCCCTGCCCGCCAACGAAATGGCCGTAACCAACTATGCCGTTGACCCCGCTGTGGAACAAAACCAAGCATTCGACCTGTTGGTGATGCTCAAAAACACCGCCACCAACGCTATCACATCCTTTGAATACGTGGTGACTGTGGGCAACAACGAACCCGTGACCATGTCTTACGACATCCCCGGCGAGTTCCGCTTCAACCAAGAAACCATGTTCCAAGTTTCCAACCTCAGCTATGCCACCGCTTCGCCCGACCCCATCACCATCACTTTCGAAGTGACCAAAGTCAACGGCGAAGCCAACAATAGCACCAAGCCTTCCATTAGCTGCCAAACCGTGGTGCTCCCCGAAGGCGAAACCTACGTGCGCAACGTTGTAATCGAAGAAGCCACCGGCACTTGGTGCGGCTACTGTCCCGCCGGCTTGGTTGGTATGGAAGCCGTGCGCGAAGCTTATCCCGACGGCGAACTCATCCCCGTAGCCGTTCACGGTCCCTCGCGCACCCAAGACCCCATGTACGCCTCCACCTACGGCAAGGTATACACCTTCCTTTATAATGCATACGGTGTGCCCTCCGCTATCCTCAACCGTAGCGTTGAAGTTTTTCCATTCCCCTTGGAAGAAATTGAATCGTACTACGAAATGGTGCGCCGCGTCCCCGGTCTCGCCACCGTGAGCGCCACCGCCGAGTTCTCCGACGATAAATCCACTCTCAATATCCACACCACCTTCGCTTTCTGCTTCAACGACAACAGCGAAAAGAGCATCTACCGCCTCGCATACGGCATCACCGAGGACAACGTTGGCCCCTACGACCAAAACAACTACTACAGCGGTGAATCCGAGGATGTAGGCGGATGGGAAAACAAGCCCTCAACCGTGTCGACAATCTACAACGACGTAGCTCGCCAGCTCAACTCCTACACCGGCATCCTCAACTCCGTGCCCGGCACAATCGTAGCCGGCCAAGAGTACACTCACGACTACACACTCAGCCTCGGCAACACCATCACCAACAAGGACAACATCAACCTCATCGTCTACCTCCTTAACACCGAAACCGGCGAAATCGAAAACGCCTTCACCATCAAGGCGCGCGACCTCGCCGGCGTACACGACGTAATCGTAGACGAACCCACCGATGCTCCCGTAGAATACTACAACCTGCAAGGCATCCGCGTGGCCAACCCTGCCCACGGCCAAATCTACATCCAACGCCAAGGCACCACCGCCACCAAAGTCCGCTTCTAATTCACTGCTTTACAGCTAAATAACCGCGGGCACCCCTTTGCCGGGGTGCCCGCTCTGTTATGACACAGTTTCTTGTGTTATGCTGATTTTCGTTGGCGCGACGGCAGCGTCCTTACACTCGTGAGACCCTGCCGACTGTGCCGTTCACCTTCACGGCCTGTATAAGACCGAGCCGTGGTGCGGTAGGGGTTAGCCGCGCTGGCGGAAGGTGTCTTTGATGGTGTCGACCACGTTGATGATGTAGTCGCCCGTGCGCTCGAAGTCGCTGACGATGTCCATGTAGTAGATGCCGGCTTGATACTGGTACTTGCCACTGTTGATGTTGGCGATGTTGGCCGTGCGGTAGGCGTTGCGCATGTTGTTGATTTCGCGCTCCTTGTTGTAGGAATCGATGAGCGGACGGTCGTGGACGGTCTCCATTTCGAGGTCGCGCAACTCGGTGAGCATCAAGTCCATAGCTTCGGCCACGTACTTGTGCATGGTGTCGATATTGGCGTAGATTTCATCATTGAATTCCACGCCGCTTTCAATCTTGCGGTTAAGGATTTTACCCACGCCCATGCAGCAGTCGGCAATGGATTCGATTTCGCTCACGATGGCCAGCAGGGCGGTGATGCGGAGCTTGGATTCGTTCGACAGGCGACCTTCAGCGCACTTATTGAGGTACTTGGCTATCTCGATTTCCATACGGTCGGAGATGTCCTCATACTTCTCGAGGCGCGAATACAGCTTGGTATATTCTTCGCTCTTCTCCTTGGTGTGGATGAGTGTGGCGCTCATATCAATCATACGGCGAACGCGTTCGGCGAATACCACCACTTCCTTCTCGGCCATAGCGATGTTAAGCTCGGCCGATGAGAGCAAGCCGCTGGAGATGAATTTGAGCGAGAACTCGTCGGTGGTTTTGCGTGCGGGCACCATCCATTCCACAATCTT
>JBJEKG010000154.1:0-13837 GCA_051878535.1 Muribaculaceae bacterium | reverse complement strand
ATGGTTAACAGCTTAATTTTTAAGGAATTGCGCAATCAAATCCGGCTCGAAACCGCGCGATGCCGCATGCCGAAACACACGCGTGCGACCTTCGTAGGTGTCCGGCTCAGGATCGCGCCGTCGAGCGGCATCCACCACCGCCTGCAGCCGCTCGAAGTACACCTGCGGGTCGATTGCATTCAAAGCCTCGGCCACGATGGCTCGCGGGATGCGCTTCTGCGCCAACGCTGCGGCGATTTTGCGCCGCCCCCAGCCGGCATACTCCACTTTCGAACGCACGAATGCACCGGCAAACCGCGCTTCATCGAGGTAACGTTCGTCGGTTAACTTATCGATAATTCGCTCAATATCAGATGATTGCATACCGCGTCGATAGAGCCGTTGGCGCACCTCATCGGGCGCGTACTCGGCGCGAGAGCACAGCGTGCGGGCATAGTCCAATGCCGCTTCTACGGTCCATTCTTTCGGCGTTTTCATCGTTGAGCTATGGCAAACCGTTGCCGGCCGCAGTAGTCGCGTTGCACCTCCACTCGGGTGAAGCCTTCGGCATGCAACATTTGCTCTAACTGCTTGGCAAACAGCGGGTTAATTTCAAAATACAATGAACCGCCGGGGCGCAAAGCCGCACGAGCATAGCGAGCGATGGCGCGGTAGAACAGCAGCGGGTCGGCATCGTCGACGAACAGCGCCGTGTGCGGCTCGTACTGCAACACTCGCGGCTCCATTTCGGCGGCCTCGCTGCGCGCGATGTATGGCGGATTGCTCACAATCACATCGTAAAGCGGGCTATCGGGCAGCGGCTCGCGCAGGATGTCAGTGCGGAAGAAATCCACGGCGGCGCGGAGTTGGCGGGCATTGTCGCGAGCCACTCCCAACGCTTCAGAGCTGATATCGCAAGCGTCCACTCGGGCGAACGGTAACGCGCGGCTCAGAGCGATGGCGATGCAACCCGAACCGGTGCCGATGTCGAGCACGCGCAAGTCGCGGCCGCCGCGGTGGCGGTCGGTGATGATGTCCACGAGACCCTCGGTTTCGGGTCGGGGAATGAGTGTGGCGGGTGTTACTCGCAGATACACACCGCAAAAGCGCGCCCGGCCCACCACGTATTGCGGCGGTTCGCCGGCGGCGATGCGGTCGGCCATCGACAGCAGCAGCTCCACGGTCTCCGGCTCCAATGGCCGCTCACCGTGGCACATCACGTCCACGGGCGAAGCGAAGGCCACGTCCTCCAGCAGCAATCGCACTGTGGAACGCGCCTCGCCTGCATCCAATGCGGCGGTTAACTTGCTCGTCAGCAGTTTGTTACACTCCTCGAGAGTCATCAATTCGAAGTTTGGTCGTCCTCTTCTTCGTCCACGGCGTCGTCGCCGAACTCAAACGGATCGTAAGCGTCTTCGTCGTCGTAATCCACGTCCTCGCCCCACGATTCGGCACTGATTTTGCGCAAATCCTCGGCCTCAGCCTCAGCCTCTTCGGCGGTGGGCACGTGAGCAAAGATGAACTCGTCTTCGGTGGCCACGCGGTGAGCATCGTCCAAGTTGCGACGAGCTATATCGATGGTAGCTAAGCGGTTAGCATCGTCGGTGATGGCGCGCCAGAGCATGTCTTTCAGTTCTGTCAGCCCGATTTGTGCCACTGAAGAGATGAACACGCACGGCAAATCCGTGGGCAACGTCTTGGCGATTTCGGCGGTGAGTTCCTCGTCGAGCATGTCGCACTTGGTCACGGCCAACACGCGCGCCTTGTCGAGCAACTGTGGGTTGAATTGCTCCAACTCGTGCAGCAGAATGTGGTATTGTTCGGTGATGTCGTCGGCATCGGCCGGCACCATGAATAGCAGCACGGCGTTGCGCTCGATGTGGCGCAAAAAGCGCAATCCGAGGCCACGGCCTTCGCTGGCGCCCTCAATGATGCCGGGGATGTCGGCCATCACAAACGAGCGATTGTCGCGATAAGCCACGATGCCCAACTGCGGCTCCATGGTGGTGAAAGGATAGTCGGCAATCTTGGGGCGTGCGGCCGAGATGCTCGACAGCAGTGTGGATTTGCCCGCGTTGGGGAAGCCAACCAAGCCTACGTCGGCTAACACTTTGAGTTCCAATACAATACTCTTCTCCACACCCGGTTCGCCCGGTTGCGCATAACGCGGTGTGCGGTTGGTGGGGCTTTTGAAGTGCCAGTTGCCCAGGCCGCCGCGACCGCCGCGAAGGAGTTTGAGCTCTTGGCCGTGCTCGGTGACTTCGGCAAGGTATTCGCCGGTTTCGGCATCGAATACCACGGTGCCGCAGGGCACCTCAACCACCACGTCGTCGCCGTCGCATCCGAAGCTGCGACCGCCCGACCCGGCTTGGCCGTTGCCGGCAAAAATGTGTCGGCGATATTTCAGCGGCAGCAAGGTCCACATGTGGGAGTTGCCGCGCAAGATGATATGTCCGCCACGGCCGCCGTCGCCGCCGTCGGGTCCGCCTTTCGGCACATATTTGGCGCGATAGAAATGGCGCGAGCCGGCGCCACCATTGCCTGAACGGCAAAGGATTTTCACGTAGTCGATAAAATTGGATTCGGGCATATTCAGTAATGTTTGAAGCTGATTATAAGGAAGTTAAGTTGCGATGGTGGCGCATCAATTCGCCGGCTTGGCGGAAGTCGACGGGCGAGCCGACGTCGATCCACGTGCCTTTGATGGGATAGTACGCCACATGGCCGCCGCGAGTGATGATTTGCTCCACCAAGTCGGTGGCATCTGTGCGTCGGTCGAGCGGCAGCGCCCGCAACAGGCTATTATTAAATATGTATATGCCGGCATTGGCATAGTAGGAGTACGACGGTTTCTCGGCGATGCCGGTCACGCGGTCGTTGTCGAGGGTGAGGATGGCGTAAGGCACTGATACTTGGTAAGGTATCACGGCTATGGTGGCCTCGGCGCCGCTGTCGCGATGCTTCAGATACAGTTCCTCGAAGTTGATGGTGGTGAGCAAATCGGAGTTCATCACGATGGTGTTGCCCTCGGCCGGGATGTCGGCTAAGGCGGCCGAACCGATGGTACCCAACGGCTGGTCTTCGAGCACGCATTTCACCTGCACACCGGCCACGGGCGCGGCGAAATGATCGAACAGCTGTTCGGCTAAGTACCTGGTAGTCACCGTGATATTGTCGATGCCAACGGCGGCTAATGCCTCGATATTGTAGTCGATAATGGCCTTGCCTTCGATTTGCAGCAGCGGTTTGGGTGTGGTGAGGGTCATCGGACGCAGGCGTTCGCCCTTGCCGCCGGCCATGAGGATGGCGCTCAGCGGCAGCAGCGAGCGGGTGCGGCTGAGGTTGAGAATGTCCACGAGACGACCTTTTCCATCAATGCGCGGCACCATCGAGATGCCTTTGAGACGGCACTCGCGAAGCAAGTTTGCAGCCTCGTCGGTGCGCTCTGTCCCTACGGCTTTGAACGTGCGGCACGCTGCATCGGCCACTGTATCAGTGAGTTGGTGTCCGGCCAACAAGGCGCGGCGGATGTCGCCATCGGTGAGCGAACCGCTCACGCGGCCGTCGCTGTCGGTCACAAATAAGGTCATCTCGGCGCCGCTAAGGCGGTTCAACTGCGCCAATGCTTCCAAAAGGGTTGCACTTGAAGGTATAATATGCTTATTCATAGCTACTTATCGTTGAGTTGAGCGATTAATGCTTCCGCCACGAGCCAGTCGGTGGGCGTGTCGAGGTCGATGCTGCGACTGCGCGGCATTTCGATGGGCATACGGCGCGGAAATTTGCCCAACGGCCAGCGGCGAATCGCCTGTGGATCAATTACATACACCGCACCATTGTATTCCCACGCCTTGGGCGCATCCTGCCGCCGGGTGTACAGTCCATCGCCCTTGCTGATATGCAGGAATCCGGTTTCCGGCTCGGTCTCGAAGCAATTGTAATAGGGGTTAGAGACGGCTTCCACCACGCTCACCACCATGTCGGGCCGATGCCGGTCGAACAGCTCTACAGCGGCGGTGATGTCGGCGGCGGTGCGCAACGGCGATGTGGGCTGAAGCAGTACCACGCAGTCGTATGTAATACCTTGACTGTCAGCGTAGTCCATCGCATCGATTATCACTTCGCGTGAGCCGGCCGTATCGGTGGCCAACTCGGCCGGGCGCATATAATCCACGGCCAACCGACTGAAATCGCGTGCCACTTGGGCTATTTCGGCATCGTCGGTGGAGAGAATGATATGGCTGTCGTCGGCGCCGGCAGCACGTGCTTCAGCTATGGCGTAGTCGATTAACGGCCTGCCTCCCAACAACTTAATATTCTTGCGAGGTATGCCTTTGCTGCCTCCGCGGGCAGGGATGATGTATAATGGCGTCAACATGTGAAATCGATGTCGTAAAATTGTTTGGGTTTATGAGGGAGTGATGCAACAAAGTTGAGCACGGCTTTCTCCATGATTTCCAAGGTGTTAGCCTTGGCGTAGGGGTTGACACGGCGCGCGGCTAATGCTTGCATCTGCGGCGACAGCGCACGGTTGATGGCGGCGGCGATGGCATCGGTGCCTTCGTTGCAGTGAATCACCGATTCGCCGGCCAAGCGGCCTGCCTGGCGGATGCCGATGTCGACGGTGGGCGTGCCGGCCGAGGGTACTTCCACCAAGCCGCTGGAGGAGTTGCCGATGACCACTTTGGCGGCGGTGATGGCGGCCAAATAGCGGCGCATGCCGAGCGATTTGATAGCGGTGACGCGCTGCGGATGTGCCTTGGCGTAGCCCTCAATCAGGTTGATGATGCCCATCGACCGCGGGTCGTTGTTGGGGTAGGTAATGATGCAGTGCAACTGAGGGAAGCGATCCAAGGCGGCCAAGAGCGCGGCAAACCGCTCGGTGGGTTCGGCATCGTCGCACGTGGCCGGATGGTAAGTCACCACGGCCAAGTCGGCTTCACCATTGATATTCAGCTCGTTGCGCAGCTCAGTCTCGGTGGGAAATGGCTGTTGAAACACGTTCCACACGCCTATGGCGCCGGTGCAGATGACCGTGTCGGGCGCTTCGCCCATCTGAATCACGCGTCGACGATACGGCTCGGTGGCAGTTAGGTGTAGCGAGGCTAACTTGGTGATAGCGTGGCGGATAGAGTCGTCGATGGCACCTAAGGTGATTTCGCCGCCGGCAATGTGGATGATGGGCACGCGCATCAGCGTGGCCGCCGATGCCACCGCCAACATTTCGTAGCGGTCGCCCAAAATCACCAAGGCATCGGGTTGCAAACGGGCCAATTCATGGGCAGTGCCACTCAGACATTGCGCCATAGCTTCGGCGCGTGCCTTTGGTGAGTCGTCGGCGGAATCGTCCATCGCCACGGTGGCGTCAACCGTGAAACCATCGCCGGTAATCTCGTCGATGGTATGGCCGTAGCGCGGCAGCAAGTGCATATTCGTGGCCAAAATCTGCAACCGAATGGCCGGATTTTGGCGCAACGCGGTGGCCAAGGGCTTGAGCAACCCCCAGTCGGCGCGAGTGCTTGTGGCTATGCAAATGCTGTGATTCATAACGAGTTACATTACATTGAGCACCTGCTCCTTGATTTGCTCCAACAGGTCTTTCATCTTCACCACGATGCGCTGCATCTCGGCATGGTTGCTCTTCGACCCGAGGGTGTTGATTTCGCGACCCATTTCTTGCGAAATGAAGCCCAATTTTTTGCCTTGGCCGGGCTTGCCCTCCATGGTTTCGATGAAGTAGCGCAGGTGTTGAGCCAAGCGCTGACGTTCCTCGTTCACATCGAGCTTTTCGATGTAGAAAATCATCTCCTGCTCCAAACGACCTTTGTCGTAGTCCACGGCGGGAATTTTCGACAGGCCGTCCTCGATGCGGGCACGGATTTGCGGCACGCGTTCAGCCTCGAACGGCTCGATTTCCTTCAGTAAATCAGCGATTTGCGCTATGCGCGGCGCGAAGAACTCTTCCAAACGGATACCTT
Source organism: Muribaculaceae bacterium (assembly GCA_051878535.1). Lineage (GTDB taxonomy): Bacteria > Bacteroidota > Bacteroidia > Bacteroidales > Muribaculaceae > CAG-873. The sequence goes on along the minus strand of JBJEKG010000154.1, from coordinate 7,880 downwards.
CGGCACGGCGGTGCGCCATCAGCTGTTCCACAGCTTGGTCGGTGGCCGACAGCAAGGCAGTACGCATCTCGTCGTCGATGTCGTCGTTGCCTTCGGTGATGAACACGTCGGGGAAACGCATCAAAATCGAGTACCACTCTGTCGGTTCGGGGATACCCAACTGTGCCGACGCTTCGCTAATTTGCGCTTTGTAGGCTGCTAAAGAGGGCAAGTTGAGCTTGACTTGTGCCGGGGCACCGGCCAAGGATTCCACGGTAACTGTAAGGTCGGCCTTGCCGCGCTCTAATCGTGCCGACACGCGGTTGCGAACCTCGATTTCGAGCTCGCGCAACGATGCCGGCACTCGCGTGGCCAAGTCCATCTGCTTGGAGTTGAGCGATTTAACCTCAACTGTGATTTTTTTGCATTGCACTTCGGCGGATGCCTTGCCGAAGCCTGTCATTGAAAGAAGCATATATCGGATTGGTTATGTTGGCGGATTATTGAGCTAATTGGACGATGGCGCCGGTGGTGGGGTCAAACTGCAACGTGGCCGGCGCTTTCTTGTCGGTGAACAGTCCCGGGTCGATGCCAAACACGCAGCCAAGTTGAGCCAAAGTCACGTCGGCCGAGGCGATGACGCGGCCTTCGTACTGCACGCTGATGCGAGCGGTGCCGGGAATCACGTAAGCCACGCCGTTGGCCGGGAAGCGTTTGGGTTCGCCCTTCTCGGTGAGGGGCAGGGAACCGGTTTCAAGGATTTGGATGGAGAGGGTGAGGGGCGCGCCGGCCAAGTTGTCGGCATCGAGAATGCCTTCGTAGGGCGAGATGCGAGCTATCACTTGGCGGTCAACTTCGTCGGAATCAGGCACGAACGAAATGGTGCGCACGTTGGTGTAGCGCTGCTCGGTGCCGGCAAACATGGCGGTGAGGGCCGCTTCTTGGCCGGCAAGATTGTCCAGCACCAACTGCATGGCTTGGCCGTCGGCGGGCGGGTTGTCGCTCTGACCCGAAAGCAGATCGGAACGCATGTCGCGCAACTCAAAGATGCGCTGAGCAGCCAACTCTGCTCGCTTGGAAATCGACGACGAGCGCACCATATCTTGCGTCATGGCTTGGCGAGCTGCCTCGGTTTCCAACGGGGTAGGGGCGGCGGCTTGTGCCACGGGCAACTCCGGTTGCGCTTCTTCCACTGCCTCCTCGGTGTTGATGGTGAGCGGACGACCGTCGGCGGTGAGCAGCATTGTCACACCGGCACCGTTCTTGAACTGCACCTGCCATTGGTTGGAGGTGTTGGCGATGCCGCGGGTGGATATGGTGATGGAGCGCACGCTCACGGTGGTGCTTTCCTCGGTGATGGCATCGGTGATGGCCAAGTGGCGGCGGGCATAGTTGTGGAACTCGCCCGGAACGCGGTGCACGTGCTCGGTTTCAATGGTGATGTCCACGGCGGTGGTGGGCAGCGAGTACACCAGCGCGTACTCGTTGGCACGAGTAGCGGTGAACGGTCGGGTGGTTTGCGCCGCAGCGCTCAGCGGCATCAGGACCGCTATCGACAATGCTAAGTAGCTGAATATCTTCATAATATCAGGAGTGAGGTTATTCGATTATGGATTTAATGGCACGGCCGATTTGGTCCACCACATCGGAGGCGGTCACGCCGTAAGTGCCGTGGATTTGCGCGGCCAACTCGCCGGCCAAGCCGTGGACGTAAGGGGCCGCGAAGGCTGCAAACTCGGGCACCATACCGCGGGCCATGAACGAGGCCAACAGCCCGGTGAGCACGTCGCCCGTGCCGCCGGTGGCTAATGCCGGAGTGCCCGTGGGGTTGAAGTATACCTTGCCATCGGGACGGATGATTGCGGTGTAACGGCCTTTGAGTATGATGATTACCTGCCGCTCGGAGGCCACCTCGATGGCACGCAGCAACCGCGCGTATGACGAGGGCTGTCGGCCGAACAGACGGTCGAACTCGCCCACGTGCGGCGTCAATATCGACATCACCGGGATGTGGTTCATCATGTCGGGACGTATCGACAGGCAGTTGAGCGCGTCGGCATCCAAAATCAGCGGACGCGAGTGAGCGTTGGCCAATTTGAGGAACGACTCCAACGCGTTGATGGTTTCGTCGGCGGTGCCCAAACCCGGGCCGATGGCCACCGACTGGTAGTCGTGCTTGAGCTCGATTTCGGTGATGGCCACGTCGCCGGGGTCGCAGTCGAACAGTGCGCACGGCACCGAGTTCTGCATGGTGAAATACCCCACGCGAGGCGAGTGCACCGTCACCTTGCCGCAGCCGCCGCGCAGTGCGCTGCGAGCCGCCAATACTGCAGCACCCATCATACCGTAGCTGCCGGCAAAGAGGATGGTGCTGCCGGCGTCGGCCTTCGATTCAAACGGGTCGCGAGGCCGCAACACGTGCTTGATGTCGTTGCGCTCCAACACGCGAAACATCCACGGCGCCGTCTTGATTGCCTTGGCCGAGTAATCCACCGGCACCACTTTCCACGTACCCAACAGCTCGTGGTTCTCGCGCATAAAGAACGCCACGCGAGGCATGCCGATGGCCAAGGTCACGTTGGCGTGGATGATGTTGCGGCTAATCATACATTCCACCGCATCCACAATCAATCCCGAGGGAACGTCGATGGCAATGATTCGCTTTGCATTCTCGTTGATATAACGCACAATGCTCTGGTAGCCACCCGGCAGCGGGGTGGTGCGCTCGGTGCCGAAGATGCCGTCGATTACTGTCACGTCCTCGCTGATGTCGGGCATCGCAAACTGCATCTCGGTAATTTCGTTCACCGAATCCTCGCCGCAGTCGTTGCGCATGGTCTCCAACATCTGCTTGCACACCGCCGTGAGACGCTTGCCGCCGATGTTGAACAGTATCACCGTAGGCTTATAGCCCTGCATGCTCAGCTGGCGCGCCGCCGACAAGGTGTAGGCACCGCACCGCTCCGGCCCGGCAAACATCACCATCCGATGCTCCGGCACCATCGACGTGATAATCTCCGAGGCGAGCGTTTCGCCCACAGTTTCTACAAACTGCGATTCCGTCATGCCGCTCTCGCGCAGCGTAAATTCGTAGATTTGATTTATTTCGTGAGTGGAAAATATCTTCATTTTACATTCTTGGTGGATTATTCTGCAAAGTTACGGAATTTTTGTCAATGATTCTCGCTATTTTGGCGATTTTTACTAACTTTGCAAGCGAATTTTTTTAAACACAGCACATTTATGATATATATTTACTTAATAATAGGCCTGGCACTGCTATTGGTCGGCGCAAATTATTTAGTGGAATCGTCGGTGGCTATAGCTCGCCGCGCCCACTTGTCGAACTTCGTCATCGGCCTCACCATCGTGGGCATGGGCACATCGGCGCCCGAACTGCTAATCTCGCTCACCGGCGCGCTCAGCGGCCACGGCGACTTAGCCGTGGGCAATGTCATCGGCTCCAACATCACCAACGTGCTGCTAATCTTGGGCGCCACCGCCGCCATAGCCCCGTTCGCTTTCGACCGCGACACCTACCGGCGCGACCTCCCCTTCGCCCTGTTCGCCTCGCTCATGCTGCTGGTGCTGGCCAACGATAGCCTGCTCTTCGGCGCCGAAGCCAACGCGCTCTCGCGCTTCGACGGCGTGCTGCTCTTGCTGCTGTTCGCCTCGTACATATTCTACGTGGTGCGCAACGACCGCAAGAAAGCCACTGCCGACGCCCCGGCCGACGACGATAAGCCATCAGCCCTGTCGCGCCTCCATCCCGCCTTGCTTTGGACCATAGCCGCCGTATCACTCGGCGGACTGATTGGCGGCGGACAGCTATTCCTCAAAGGCGCTGTGGCCTGCGCACAAGCCTGGGGCTTGAGCGAAGCCGCCATCGCCATCACCGTGGTCGCCGTCGGCACATCGCTGCCCGAACTCATCACATCCATCGTCTCCGCCTGCAAGCGCAATGCCCAGTTGGCCATGGGCAACGTGCTCGGCTCCAACCTCTTCAATATCCTGATGATCATGGGCATATCCTCCGTGGCTGCACCCATCACCATCTCCGTGGTGAGTATGCTCGACTACTTGATGATGCTCATCTCCCTCACCTTGGTGTTCGTGTTCGTCTTCACATTCGGCGTGCGACGCTTCGACCGCATCGAAGGCATCATCCTGCTGCTCACCTACCTCGCCTACACCACCTACCTCCTCACCTGCGCCTAACCGCCTCAGCGAATAAACACCTTTCGGCCGTTGATGAAGTAGATGCCGGAAGGAAGAGTCAGCGTTTGGACACTTCCACCGGGGCAAACAATCGTTTGCACGCGGCCTAAGATGTCGCTAATTACCACCGTAACATCGCTTGTAGCTGATATCGTTGCGGTGTTGCCGTTGACTACGATTTCAGCGGCATCTTCATTGAGAATGTCGTAGATAGATGAACGCAAGTAACCGGTAGAGTCGTATATACCTTCGTTGACAAAAGTGAAACCATCGATTGCCGGTTTCTCAGCCTCATCGCCGTTGTGAAACAGAATGTGGGTTTGTTGCGGCAACTCATTATACATAAAGGAGTAAGCATACAGGTCTTCTTCATTGGGCGTGGACAATGTGCCCGGCCATGAACCCAACAGCTCGGTAATTTGCTCATCTTCATCTTCAAACCAAGCGTAGGCATATACCTTTTCCCAGTTGAGGTCGTTCGTAAAGTATACATTGTATTCAATCGTGGGGTCTACAGGCTGTTCGGGCTCACCCCATTGCTCATTGAGCCATTCAATTGACGAGTTAAGATGCGTTAGCACTAAGTATCGGCGTGTCGACATATCGTTGTTGCCATACTGCGGCCAGCGCTCGTAATTAGTGAGCGATGCCGGGCGAATTGAGGCTACAAATTCATCAATGAACGATTCCAAGTCCTCATATAGGGTAGGGTATACCTCTTGCCAGATATTTTTTACCACCTCCACAAAGTGAGGATGGCGATACACTGCTTCAATCCATGTGTTGTGGAAAGTAGTACACTCGAAAATGAACATCGATTTTCGACCGTGAAACGCGTTGCCGAAGTCCCACACCGGCCCAAATGTCCATTTAGTGTCTGTGCCGAGGTCTTTATAAAAATAGCAACTGCCACTGAAGGATTCCACATCGTTCATCACTTCTTGCACTATGTAATAACGAGCTAACGCTTCCACGTCCACATAGTTCTCCCACGTGTTATCTTCCACATCCTCAATATAGATAGCATCGTTGATTAGGTTCATCTGCTCGGTGAGGTATAGCAACTGAGGTTCCGACAGCGCTTCCGGTGTGTGATAAGTTATGATAATCGGTGAGTTAGCGGCATCGTGCTCAGTGAGTGTAATATGTGGGTCGCCTAAAGTGTTGTCTTTCTCTACAAGCCATCCGCCGGTAATCTCCTCCGGGTCGGTGGCTTCGTCGGCCTGCTCCACTATATTCACGCGGTTCTTATCCACTCGCACTGTCTCGGTAAGGAAGTACAGACCAATATAATCGCCGTTGAGCACCACCTCCACCGGGCGAATTTCCGGTGACCAGGGCAATCCTAACAGCTTGCTCAGATAAAAGCCGATGGGGTCGCGCATAAAGCCCATGTCATCGCCTGCCGCAGCCAACAGTGCGTAGTGCTTGCTTTTGGGTATTCCCAAAAACGTTTGCTTCGATGCGAATTTCAGTCGGTAAGGCTTCTTGTCAAAGTTTCTCCAAGTATAATTGCCACGTCCACGGATTTGAAGTTCGAGCGGCTCTTCCTCCGAGCCAACTGCCTCGAATTGCTCCAAGCCCAAGTTGTCGAGCCAGGCCGTGGCGCTCACATAATCTTCTTTCGATACGATTTCAACACCATCCTCAGTGTTGATATACATCACAGGCAATGTGCCGGAGTACTCCGCTGCAGCGATTTTATTCGGTGTGAAAATTACCCCCCCTACTACGAAGAATATCGGGAGTAATAGCTTTGTTAGTTTTCTCATGTTCTTAGTTCTAAATTGGTGACGAAAAGGGTTACTATTGTATAATTTGCCGCAAATTTAATAATTTCTTAACAATTTCACAAGTTCTCCGCCAAGAAAATACAAAAAAACGCACGACCCAGTTGTTAATCCGCCAAGAAATGCGAATGTCGTTCAATTATCAAAACGGATTTCATTCCTTGCGCTTGCGGCCGTTTTGGATTTTGATGCCGGTGATGATGATGCAGCAGATTAGGGTGATGGTGTTGGTGACCATCAGCGGCCAGTTGTTCAGCACCAAGCCTTGGAGGGCGAAGAAAAGCGAGCCGAAGCCCATCATCAGAAAGGTTGGAAAGTAGATGCCGTCGGTTTGACGTGTGCGAAGTGTGTTGATAGCTTGGGGCAAGTAGCCCATGAGCATAGACAGGGTGGCAGCCCACCCGAAGATGTTGGCAAGGTCCATGGTGAAAGGTGGTTGAGTAAAAGGTTAACGGTCGATAAGTGTGCAAACGCTCACGCGGTTCCACGAGGGCTCTTCGAAGAGGCTGCCCACGCCTTTGCCGGTGGCGGTAATTCGCTCCGGCGCGATATGGTAACGGTCGATAAGAATCTTTTTGACGGCGTCGGCGCGGAAACGAGCCAAGCGATTGTTGGTGGCATTGCTGCCGTCGCGCGAGGCGTAGCCGGTGATTTCCACTCGCCAGCCGGGATTGTTGCGCAGGTACATGGCCACGCGTTCCACGTTGGGCATTTGGTCGGGACTGACTGTTGATGAGCCTTGGTAAAAGAACACGTCGACCACGGTGTTGAGATGGTTGTCAACGGCCACTTCGCGCACCACGCCGTTGCGTTGACGCGCATCGCGTAGCTCTTGCTCGGTCATAATCAGTCGAGAATTGGAGTTAGCCAAGTCGGTTGAAAGCCCATCGACTTGCGAACGCAATGTGTTGATTTGGCCGTTGAGCAGAACAAGCTCTGCTGGGTCGCACAGCGGTGCAGGAATGAACCCGGGGCCGAAATGATACCGAACCCCCACCATAAGCATAAATGCGGCACGGTTGGCAGAGTATCCGGCCGAGGATTGGCGCAGCTTGTTGTCAGTCATATTCCACACGAAGTGGGGATGCAATTCCACACTGAGCGTTTGGCTCAGACGCATGCTCAGTAGCACTCCGGCCTGTGTGGCAAAGAAGTTGCTGTCTAAGGTCGACCCGGTTGCAAATCGATGTCCCCAGCCGCTGCCCGCTGCGATAGCGAGGCCGAAGCGCGGGTCGGCAGCGCCCAATCGCAGAAGGTCGACGGCACCGTAAAGCCCCACGTACTGGTGGTCGAAGAATGTAGACTGCGGCATCAGCCCCGGCCAGCGCGAGGAGTTGATGCTCCACAGGGCATCGACGCCCAAGCGGAATGCCGGGGTGATATCCTTGGCAAGATCCACCCCTAACGCGCCGCGAGTATTGGCCAAGAAGTCGCCGGAGAGGGGCGCGATGCCCCCGGCCGATACACCCACCGACCAATTGTCGGTCAGCGCCGGACGATAATAAGCCTGCTGCGCAACCGAGGGCCACGCCGCCACAATCATTAATAATATGAGAGCTACAAACTTATTCATCGACAGACACTTAGGCTATGTACTAAATTTTTCGCTACAAAATTACAAAATTTTCCGAAATTATGCAAGAAAAATCGTCTAATCGCCCAAATTTTTCGCTAAAATCAAAATTCATAATGCATAATTCATAATGCATAATTCATAATGCATAATGCAGAATGCAGAATGCATAATTCTTAATGCATAATGCAGAATGCATAATTCATAATGGGGAGCTCAGAGCCCGGGAGTTTGTCACTTTGATCGTGTAAGTGCCTGAAAAAATTTTTTAATGAATTGTTGCACAGTTCATTATTTTTTATTACCTTTGTACGTAATTG
>JBJEKG010000153.1:0-2696 GCA_051878535.1 Muribaculaceae bacterium | reverse complement strand
GTTGTAACCTTTCGCCATTGCGCACCGGCGAATTTTGCACAATTCGCTGCAATAATAGGTTTTGCAGCCGTCGACGCGGCAACCCTCGCAATTAATCCATTCGGGTTGGAACTCCATCTGATTCATCTCGCCCCATTCTTTTGCCACTTTGAGGCGCAGGTTGTTGTCATCGTTCAAGGTGGCTATGCGCGCCTCGCATTTTTCGCAGTCGAGGCCGCAGCAAGCAATCAGTTGTTTCATCTGTTGTCGATTTTAGTGATAGCTATTCCTTAATTAGTTGATATCAGCCGGTTACCGAGCGATAATCGCTCTAATCAGCGAGGGCAAAGTTACGGAATTATTTCGGATTGTGGCATATTTTATGTTAAAAATCGCTGATTTTGACCTTTTTAGTTTGGAGTATGACAAAATTTGTCGTACCTTTGTGCCGTGATGTTTGTCGTTTCGCCTATTGCGTATATTTCTGACTGACATTTTGTTATTTCACTATTATCTTTTACTACTAAAACCATGTCAACTATGGCAAAATTCTACAAACTACCTATGATGCTATTAGCTGCAGGCACTCTGTTGCTTTCACCTGATGCATCGGCCAAGCGTCCGGAAGCGTCCACCGACTACTTCCCCTACGCGCAGAAGGCCAACTACTCCGATCCGTTTGAGCAGCAGCAACTGCCTGCCGCCGGCGCCCAACGCTTCAATGCGCCCGCACCCGTGCTCTCGCTCAAGAGCGACGTGAACTTCGGCTACCTCAACGGTCCCGCCAACGAAACTTGGTACTACACCGCCGAGTATGTCAAAGAAATCATTGAACACGAAGCCTACACCGAAACCAAAATCACCGGGTACGTAATCACCGTGTACGATGCCCAACTCAACGAAGTAGGCAAGGTCACCGACACCATCACCCTCCAAGGCGACGAAACTCAAGTGGCCGACATCATGGTCGACCCCACCATCACCAAGAAATTCTTCAACACCGACAATAACTACGAAATCATCGTATCGTTGGTTATGAACCGTGATTTCAGCCAGAACCCTTACCCCTATCTCAACTACTACTCCAAAGCTTACACCATCGGCGCAGCAGTTGACGAAAGCGGCAACACCCCCTGCATCATCACCATCCCCGGCTACAACGTGGGCAGCATCAACGCCGCCACCGCTTCGTGGGACGAGAACTTCTACATCGCCTTCATGGAAGAGACCGGCGACATCTCGCTCAACGACCAGATGGACTTCCTGCGCTCGTGCAAGTACATCCTCAACCTCTACAAGAAGGCCGGTTACAGCGGCGGTGCTTCCGTGGCTCAGACCTTCGAAGTGCCCCAGCTCAACCTCCCCGGCGACCAAATGTCGTCGCCCTTCTTCCTCGCAACCATGAAAGGCACCAAGCCCGTGTTTGCCATCATCCAATACGAGAAGAGCTTCTACACCAACCCCGTCGGCGAGGATGAATCCATCACCGAGGACAACAACCTGCTCATCGACCTCTACTCCACCTCCTACTCCGGCGTAGAGCAAATCCAATCCACCAAAATCCCCACCACTCCCGAAGTGGGCGAAGGCTATCTCTACACTTACTTCAGCATCGGCAGCCTCCGCTACAACCAAGACATCGACTTCGGCAACATAGTGCCCGACAGCGACAAAGCCGCATTCATAGTCTGCAAGGAAGTGTACACCACCGCCTCCGACGATGATTACCTCACCTCCTACCATATCTTCAACGGCGACGGCCAACAAGTATCCACCCTGTGCGAAAACGTGCTCGTGTCGTCAGCCCTCTCTGATCTCGACGGCTTCGAGCCCCAAGAACTCTTCATCGTATCCGACGGCGACGGCGGCTACCTCTTCCGATTCGTCGACCTTTACTCCGGCACTACCGTGGCCGAACTTCCCCAAATAATCGACGACTACACTATGCGCTCGCTTGTAGACCGCGTGACCGTGAACAATGGCACCGAATACCGCTGGTGGGTGTCCTTAGCCGACGTCGTTGACGACGAACAAGGTTGCACACACGAGAAGATGATTCTCATCAACCCCTTCTCCGAATCCATCGAACAACTCATCGACATCAACCTCGGCACCAACGTCAACTACGCTTCGCCCAACCTCAACGGCCAACTCTTCTCGCCCTACATCTTCGACACCGATGACGAACACGAGTTTATGTTCTTGGTTAAGCGTAGCACCGGCGTAGGCTCCACCACCCAAGAAGAATTGGTAATCGTCAAGCCCGACGGCACCGTAGTGCTCCAACTCACCCCCGACGACGAGAAAGGCAAGCTCTCCACCATCTCCACCTGCAACATCGGCACCAAGGACGCCACCCTCTACATCCTCTACATGACCCAGGGTCGAGTGCAAACTCTCACCCACGACTTCTACAACCTGCCGCTCACCAAGTTCGCCCTCGGCGGTGACGGCTCCGAAGAAGCTCCCTACCAAATCGCCACCATCGGCGACCTCCAAGCCGTGGAACTCGCTCCCGCAGCCTTCTACCAAGTGGCCAACGATTTCTACGCCTTCGACTACAACTTCCGTCCCATCGCCGCACCCTTCACCGGCTCACTTGACGGTCAGAACCACACCATCACCGGTCTCGGCATCCAATCCACCGACGACGTGCAAGGCATCTTCGCTACCCTTCAAGACGGTTCCGTTGTGAAGAACATCAACTTCAACCTCAC
>JBJEKG010000152.1:0-13868 GCA_051878535.1 Muribaculaceae bacterium | reverse complement strand
GAAAACTGCCTGCCCACCGGCAATCCCATAGCTTGGTTACCGGTGACTGCCGCCGGCAACTATTACAACTCCTACACCGGCGAAACCATCTGTTATTCAGGTACTTCTACCGCCGGCTACCTATATCTCACCAGCGAAACCTACGTCCCATCCAGTGGCCAATTGCGCCTAAGCCGAGTGAAAGTGACTGCCGGCTCGGCTACTGCCAACGTCGACGAGTTTTGTCTCACATCCTACTCCGGCACCGCCACCAAGCGCACCATCTTCGGCGATGAAATGTACCTGTACGTGTCGCCCTTCGGCTCGGACAACGTGTTAGTGGCCGGCAGCGGGTCGACCCAGACGCTGAGTCAGTGGACCTTCGTGGCCGGCGCCGACGGCGTGAGGACCATGTACGACCCGAGCGCCGAACTCGCCACCGGCTTGGTTGACGCCTCCACCACCGGCTTCTCCTTCTTCGCCAACGCCGGCACCATCTACGCGGCCGTGCCCGTTAAGGGTGGCTTTACCCTGCTGAACATCTCCGGCGGTTTGGCCAATGCCGTCAAAGTAACTCCGAGCAAAGCCGCCGCACCCGCTCGCGTGGCTGCCACTGAATCGCCGGCATTCGTAGTGGCCGAAACCCGGGCCGTGACCGATGCCGACGACAATGTGGCACTCGGTTACATCAACTCGTCGCTGCTCTCCTCTGATGGTGCTATTGAGCTGCAAACCACCAACTTGGACAACGGCGCCGCCACCCGTGCCGAATATGCTTACGACCTGAAAGCCACCTTCGACAACGGCGAGTTCACGCTCACCTTCAGCCTCTCGGGCGATGTGGCCAACGCTCGCATCATCTTCACACCGCTGTCGAGTGCTGAGTCGGAATTCACTCGCGACATGGGTGCGCTCACCAAAGGTACACACTCTTATACTATTGCACAAAGCGAATTAGGCAACGAATCCTTCTGCTGGGCCGTGCAAGTTGACGGCTACACCATTGGGCGCATCTCCAAGCTGTTTAGCGAAACCACCACCTTCAGCAAAACCACCACCCGCGGTGGCGTGGTGCCCATCACCGACCCCACCTCGCCGGCCTTCGGCAAGACCGTGGTGGCTTACAGCTATGCGCAAGGCTTCTCGCTGTTCGACCGCGATTACAATGAGGAATACTCGCGCCTCAACTCCGGCTCGCCGTTCAGCACCACCAACAAGCACAGCGCCTTCCTCGGCGGTGAACTTCGCGGTCGCGCCGTGTTCGCCGACTGGAGCGATGCCAACACCGGTTACTGGATTGTAGACCCCACCGACTTCGCTGCGGCTCCGGTGAATATGCTCCAAGGCACCAAGGCCTCCAACGGCACATATACTTATAATGGTGTGGCCATCGGCGGCGGCAGTTGCTGCGTGGCCTTCCAAGGCAGCGGTCTCGAAACCTCGCTATGGGCCTTCGAAGAGGACGTATACTCCAATAGCTTAGTGCGTTACACCATCGGCGAGAGCGACCAAATCACTGCTGCACCCACCTCGACCTTCGGCGGCAAATACACCGGCTCAAGCTACTTGAACAATTGTTTAGTGGACATAGCCCCCACCGCCAACGGTGCATTCATCGCCCAACTGCTCGATGACAACTCGGCCACAACGCCGCTGCTTATCTACATTGACAATGACGGCAACTTACTGTACAATGCGGGCGAGGACTTGTCCTCAACTGCCGACTGCTCTGCGGGCGTGGCACTGAGCCGCGACGGCTCGCTGTTGGCCTTGGGCGGCATCGTGCAAAACATTGGTATCTACTCGGTTAGCTGGAGCGGCAACACTCCCTCTCTCACGTACCTGTACGACATACCGTCGTCGAGCTGTGCACGCGTGGGCCAGCTGAAATTCGACTACGCCGGCAACCTGCACTGCTTCTTCCAGGACGAGGGCTACCGCGTGTATGCTCTGCCGTGTGATGCGCCCGTGTGCACCACACCTTCGGAGGAAGTCCTGCCGTGCGTGTCGTCGCAAATCGACATCACCACCGGCGAGCAACCCGACGGTGCACCCGTCTACTTCAACTTGCAAGGCGTGCAAGTAGACCCGGCTAACCTCACTCCCGGCATCTACATCCGTGTGCAAGGCAACACCGCCACCAAAATCCGCCTTTAACCTTCATAGACCTTGAAAACGATGCGGCTCCGCCCTCCGGCGGGGCCGCATTTTCTGGTGAAAAGGTCGATAACGAGGCTACCTTCCAATTATTTTTTGCATATTTCGCAAAATTTCTGTAATTTTGCAAATTATTTGAAAGTTATGGCCAACAACTCTTCTTTCCTGCAAAAAATCGCAGACATCTACCGCCGCTTTCCGGTGTGGTCAAACATAGTGCTCATTGCTGTAGCCGCCCTCATTTTGGTGTGGATTTGTCTGATTTTCCTCGACGTGTGGACCCATCACGGCGACAATGCCACCGTGCCCGAAATCAAGCACCAAAGCTACGAGCAAGCACGCCAAACTCTCGCTGCCAGCGGTCTGTCGATTGAGATTGCCGACTCCATCTACGACACCTCCATCGCTCCCGGCACCGTGGTGGAATCCTGGCCCAAAGCCGGCGCTGTGGTCAAGGCCGGACGCAATGTCTACGTCACCGTCACCGCCTTCTCGCCCAAGGAAGTCACCATCACTCGCCCCATCACCGGCGTGTCGGCGCGCCAAGCCGTCAGCTACCTCAACGCCTTGGGTATCTCCAACGTGCGCATGGTCAACGTCCCTTCAGAGTACCCCGACTTGGTCATCTCGGCTCATCAAGATAACCGCCCCATAGGCGTAGGCTCCATGTTGCCCGTGTCGGCCACTGTCACCCTCGAAGTTGGCGTGGCCATCGAGGAAGAAACGCCCACCGATTCCATCACCGCCGAAGATGCCATAGAAGAGGAACTAACCTCCGGCTCATCTTACTACGAATGACCAGCGACGACTTCATTAGCGACGACTTCGCGCCCGAGGCCGATGCCCAACAGCCGGTGGTAATCATCGACGGCGACGACGAACGCCAGCTCTACGAGCACTTCCGCTTCGTGGCCGACCCCGGCCAAGCGCTCCTGCGCGTGGACAAATTCTTGGTTGAGCGCCTGCAGAAATCCTCGCGCAACCGCGTGCAACAAGCTGCCGAAGCCGGTTGCATCCTCGTCAATGGCAAAGCCGTTAAAAGCAACTACCGCGTGAAGCCCCGCGACGTGGTGCAAGTGGTTATGGACCGTCCCCGCTACGACTTCGAAGTCGTGGCCGAAGACATCCCCCTCAACATCGTCTACGAAGACGACCACCTGCTGGTGGTCGACAAGCCCGCCGGCATGGTGGTCCACCCCGGCCACGGCAACTACAACGGCACCTTAGTCAACGCCCTCGCTTACCACTTCCGCAACCTCCCCGACTACGACCCCTCCGACCCACGCATGGGCCTTGTTCACCGCATCGACAAGGATACCTCCGGCCTGCTTGTAGTGGCCAAGACCCCCGATGCCAAGACCGACCTCGGCCGACAGTTCTTCAACAAAACCACCCGCCGGCGCTACCTCGCCGTGGTGTGGGGGTGTCCCAATCCGCCCGACGGCCGCATCGAAGGCAACATCGGCCGGTCGCTGCGCGACCGCCTGCAAATGGCCGTCTTCCCCGACGGTTCGCAAGGCAAACACGCTGTCACTCACTACCATACACTCGAAAACCTCGCCCACGTGTCGGCCATTGAGTGCGTGCTCGAAACCGGTCGCACCCACCAAATCCGCGTGCACATGCGCCACATCGGCCATCCACTATTCAACGACGCACGCTACGGCGGCGACCAAATCCTGCGCGGCATCCCTTCGGCCGCCTACAAAGCCTTCGTGCAAAACTGCTTCGACACCTGTCCCCGCCAAGCCCTCCACGCCCGCACCCTCGGATTCCGCCACCCCGCCACCGGCCAGGAGATGGACTTCACCTCCCCCATCCCCGCCGACATCCAAGCCCTCCTCGACCGCTGGCGCTCCTACGCCGCCAGTCACTGACCCCTCACCCTGATAATAAGCCCAATAAGCCCAATAAGCCCAATTAGGCTAATTAGGCCAATTAGGCTAATCCGCCTCCTCTCCGCTCTCCGCTCTCCGCTCTCCGCTAAAAAAAACTTGCCCAAACTCTTGCAAATCAGCGAAAAATGTCGTAACTTTGCACCGCTTTGTGGACCTTGAGCCCGCGAGCGTCCTCAGCCGGTGTGCGGCGGGACATCTATTTTATTCATTATTAATTATTTATTGCTATTTAATGGCAGAACAATTTACTACCGCCATCGAAGACTTCGACTGGGAAGGCTACGAAAAAGGCGAAACCGCCGGTGAGAAATCTCGCGAAGAACTCACCCGCACCTACGATGAGTCGCTGAACACTATTAAAGACAAAGACGTAATCGAAGGTACCATCATCGCTCTCAACAAACGCGAAGCTGTGGTTAACATCGGTTATAAGAGCGACGGCATCATCCCCATGAGCGAATTCCGCTACAACCCCGACATCCAAGTCGGCGACGTGGTTGAAGTCTTCATCGAAAACCAAGAAGACAAAAAAGGTCAGCTCATCCTCTCCCACAAGAAAGCCCGCGCTTCTCGCTCCTGGGAACGCATCAACGCTGCTCTTGCTAACGACGAAATCATCAAAGGCTTCATCAAATGCCGCACCAAAGGTGGCATGATCGTCGACGTTTTCGGCCTCGAAGCATTCCTCCCCGGCTCCCAAATCGACGTGAAGCCCATCCGCGACTACGACGTTTACGTGGGCAAAACCATGGAATTCAAAGTCGTTAAAATCAACGAAGAATTCAAAAACGTCGTTATCTCTCACAAAGCCCTCATCGAAGCTGAGCTCGAACAACAAAAACGCGAAATCATCTCCAAGCTCGAAAAAGGTCAAGTGCTCGAAGGCACCGTTAAAAACATCACCTCCTACGGCGTATTCATCGACCTCGGTGGCGTTGACGGCCTCATCCACATCACCGACCTCAGCTGGGGTCGCGTTACCAAACCCTCCGAAGTTGTTCAACTCGACCAAAAACTCAACGTGGTTATCCTCGACTTCGACGACGAAAAGAAACGCATCGCCCTCGGCCTCAAACAACTCCAGCCCCATCCCTGGGACGCCCTCGATCCCAACCTCAAAGTTGGCGACCACGTTAAAGGCAAAGTTGTCGTTATGGCTGATTACGGCGCATTCCTCGAAATCGCTCCCGGCGTAGAAGGCCTCATCCACGTGTCCGAAATGTCTTGGAGCCAACACCTCCGCACCGCCCAAGACTTCATGCAAGTTGGCGACGAAGTGGAAGCCGTTATCCTCACCCTCGACCGCGAAGAACGCAAGATGAGCCTCGGTATCAAACAGCTCAAACCCGATCCCTGGGAAAACATCGAAGAAAAATACCCCGTTGGCTCTCGCCACACCGCTCGCGTGCGCAACTTCACCAACTTCGGCGTATTCGTTGAAATCGAAGAAGGCGTTGATGGCCTCATCCACATCTCCGACCTCAGCTGGACCAAGAAAATCAAACACCCCAGCGAATTCACCCAAGTGGGCAACGACATCGAAGTCGAAGTACTCGCTATCGACAAAGAAAACCGTCGCCTCAGCCTTGGTCACAAACAACTCGAAGAAAACCCCTGGGACGTATTCGAAACCATCTTCACCGTTGGTAGCGTTCACGAAGGCACCATCGTCGAAATGCTCGACAAAGGCGCTGTCGTTGCTCTCCCCTACGGCGTAGAAGGCTTTGCAACTCCCAAACACCTCGTTAAGGAAGACGGCACCACCGCCGCCGTGGACGAAAAACTCCCCTTCAAGGTTATCGAGTTCAACAAAGAAACCAAGCGCATCATCCTCTCCCACAGCCGCATCTTCGAAGACGAAGCCCGTGCAGAAGCTCGCGCTGAACGCAAACCCAAACGTCAGCCCCGCAAAGCCGAAGCCGAAGCTCCCGTAGCTGCTCCCGCCATCGAAAAAGCCACCCTCGGCGACCTCGAAGCCCTCGCAGCCCTCAAAGAAAAACTCTCCGGCAAATAATCCCCTCCCCATACCAACAAAAAGGCCGACGCTCCGCGCCGGCCTTTTTTAGCTCCCGACCAGCCGTCCACTGTGAATTAGGCCCAATTAGACTAATTAGGCCAATTAGACTAATTAGCCCAATTCGCCCGCTCTCCGCTCTCCACTTTTTCTCAACCTTTTAACATCTTTTATGTTATTTCGCTTTTTTCTCCCACCTTTTTGTCGTAACTTTGCATCGCAAAATAGGTATTCGTTTTTTAGGGACTCAACCGCCTCCGCGGTTTGGGTTTCTTCATTTTATTTTGCCCCTACAAATTTGTTAAACCCTTAAACCGCTTTTTTATTATGGCTATTACATACATGACCCGCGAAGGCTACAAGAAAAAAATGGAAGAAATCGCTTATCTCGAAAGCGTGAAACGTCCGGAAATTTCTCGCGCCATCGCCGAAGCTCGCGACAAAGGCGACCTCTCCGAAAACGCTGAATACGACGCTGCCAAGGAAGCCCAAGGTATGCTCGAAATGAAAATCGCTCAACTCAAAGACATGGTGGCCAACGCCCGCATCATCGATGAGTCGAAGCTCAACTGCGACGAGGTGCAAATCCTCAACCGCGTGAAAATCAAGAACGTAAACAACGGCATGGTGATGGAATACACCATCGTGGCCGACTCCGAAGCCAACCTCAAGGAGAAAAAAATCGCCACCTCCACCCCCATTGCCCAAGGCCTGATGGGCCACCGCGTGGGCGACGTGGTTGAAATCCGCGTTCCCTCCGGCTTGATGAAATTCGAAATCGTTGAAATCGGCTTCTAATCCTCACAACTATGGCATCAATCTTCGCTCGCATCGCCGCCGGTGAAATTCCCTCTTACAAAGTGGCAGCCGACGACCGCTTCTACGCTTTCCTCGACATTAATCCTGTGGCAAAAGGTCACGTGCTGGTAATCCCTCGCGCCGAAGTCGACTACATCTTCGACCTCGACGACGACACCCTCGCCGCCCTCCATGTGTTCGCCAAACGCGTGGCCCGCGCACTCCGTGCTGCCATCCCCTGCCGCAAAGTCGGCATGGCCGTGCTCGGTTTGGAAGTGCCCCATGCCCACATCCACCTCGTGCCAATGCAATCCGAACGCGACATGGACTTCCGCCGCGAAAAACTCCAACTCACCGCCGAAGAAATGCAGCAAATTGCCGCAAACATTGCCGCTCACTTTGAATAATCCTACCAAAATGAAACATACATTTCTTGCCGCCATCGCCGCCGCAGCCCTGCTCGGTGGCGCATGCTCGTCGCCCTCGGGTTGGAGCATCAGTGGCACCGTGGCTGATGCCGATTCCGCCAAAATCATCCTCGAGGGCTTCAACAACGGCCACTGGTACGTTATCGATTCCCTTGAAGTTGCCGACAACGGCTCCTTCGCCTACACCGCCGAAGCCCCCGCAGCTTACCCCGACGTGATGCGTATCTCGCTCAATGGTCGCTCAATCTACTTCCCCGTGGATTCCGTTGATAATGTGGAAGTTACCACCACCGCCGCCGACTTCGGCCTGCGCTACACCCTCGCCGGTTCGGCCGATGCCGCCGCCATCCACTCTCTCGACAGTCTTATCAACGCATCCATCGAAAGCGTCGGCGTGGACTCCACCCTTCGTTGCGATGCCCTCAAGCAGCAACTTTTCGCCACCGCCTTCGCCGATCAGCAATCAGTGATGCCGCTCTACTACCTCATCAACCGTTCCGTGGGCCGCAAACCGCTGTTCGACATCAACCATCGTGCCGATATGCGTCTATACGGAGCTGTGGCACAGCGCTTTAGCATCCTTCGTCCCGATGACCCGCGCACTGCCTATATGGTGCAAACCTATCAGCAAGCCTTGGCCGCTCGTTCCGGCGCCACCACCGAAATCGAAGTGCCCACCGCATCCCTGCCCGCCGACATCGTCCGCTATGACATCAACGGCAACGAGCACTCCCTCGCCCAACTCGCCTCCAAAGGCAACGTGGTCATCCTCAGCTTCACCTCCTACGACCTCGAAAGCTCGCCCGCATACAATGCCATTCTCAACACCATTTACGAGAAGCACCATGCCAACGGCTTGGAAATCTACCAGTTAGCCTTCGATGCCGATGAAAGTATGTGGAAAATCCGTGCCCAAAACATGCCCTGGATTGCAGTGTGGAACTCCACCACCGACGGCGACGCCGTCCTGCTCAGCTACAATGTAGGTGCCCTGCCCATGACCTTCATCATCGACCGCTCCGGTTCCATTGCCGAGCGCGTAGTCGACCCCACCACCTTAGAAAAGACCCTCGCCAAATACCTCTAACCACAAGGTTAAACACAACGCAAACGCGCGGCGCCACCCTCCCACGGGACCGGCGCCGCGCGTTTCTATCCCCCATACTGAATGATAAAGCGCTGAAAAACAATCGACTACAAGCCGAGGCTTGCCTCGGGGTCTGCTTGCCTCGGCATACAGGACTGGCCCCGCGAGAAGACCGCTTGGGGCAGCGTAGCGCTCAGCCGCGGTGCGGTTCGGTGGCGAGGCGGAAGCCGAGCGGCGCGGCAGCGTCCGGCGTTCGCCGTGAGTCCTGTGGCGAGGCACAAGCCGAGCAACGGCGCAAAAAATTAGCGCGGCCTCATTGAGGTCGCGCTTTGTAGCGAATCAGGGAATCGAACCCTGGTCTCCACCGTGAGAGGGTGGCGTGCTAGGCCACTACACTAAATCGCCATTTGTGTGTGCAAAGTTAAGCATTTTTTTCGTCACCACCAAATTTTTCACCAAAAAATTTCAAAAATTTCCACAACTCGCAATCGCATCACCTTATTTTTGTGCTTTTTTTGGCCAAAAGGGGTGGCTATACCAAATTATTTTGCTAAATTTGCCAAAATTATCTAACAATGGCTGTAATTCTTAACATAGATACCACCACTGCGGTGTGCTCGGCGGCGCTGACTGCCGAGGGTACCGTTTTGGCCCACCAAGAAAATTTCGAGGGGCGCAATCATGCCGCCCTGCTGAGCGATTATGTGAAATATTGTCTGGATTTTGCCGCCGATAAGGAGGTGAAAGTGGAGGCCGTGGCCGTGAGCCTCGGTCCGGGTTCGTACACCGGCTTGCGCATTGGCCTTAGCGAGGCCAAAGGCTTGGCCTACTCGCTCGGCTGCCCGCTCATCGGCATCAAGACCCTCGAACTGATGACCACGCGCGTGATGTTTTCCACCGACGACATCGACCCCGAATCCATCTTCGTGCCGATGATCGACGCTCGCCGCATGGAGGTATTCACCGCTGCTTACGACTTCGCTCTCAGCGAGTTACTCACTCCGCAACCACTCATTTTGGATGAAAATGCCTACGCCGACTTGCTCGCCACCGGCCGCCCGGTGCTGTTCTTCGGCGATGGCAGCGACAAGGCTCGCGCAGTGATCACCGCGCCCAACGCCGTGTTCGTACCCGATGTGGTGCCCTTGGCCGTGGATATGGTGGCGCTGGCCGAACGCGCCTACGCTCGCCGCGAGTTCATCGACGTGGCCTATTCCACGCCGCTCTATCTCAAAGATTTTCAAGCAACTAAGCCCAAATCGCTATTATGAGTATCCCCGAACAATATCGCGCTGACATAGCCGCTGCCGTGGCTGAATTGCGCCGCGGCGGGGTGATTCTCTATCCCACCGATACCATCTGGGGCATCGGCTGCGATGCTCGCAACTCCCAGGCGGTGCGGCGTGTGTTCGAAATCAAGCACCGCGCCGAGGCCAAGGCGCTCATCACCTTGGTGCACTCGCTCGCGGCGCTCGACCGCATCGTCGACGAGGTGCCGGAAGTGGCTGAACAGCTGATAGATGTGGCCGTCGCCCCCATCACCATCATCTACGACCGCGGCCGCAACGTGGCGCCCGAACTTTTGGCCGAAGACGGTAGCATCGGCGTGCGCCTCACCCGCGAACCATTTTCCGCCGCCCTCTGCGCTGCCTTCGGCGGCCCGATTGTGTCAACTTCCGCCAACATCAGCGGCGCCGAACCGGCCCACTGCTTTGCCGACATCTCCCCGGAGATTATCGAGGCGGTCGACTATGTGTGCACCTCGCGTCGCGACGAGCCGGCCGTGGCCAAAGCCTCATCAGTAATCAAAATTTCTGCCGGCGGACTATTTAAAATCCTACGTAAGTAATTGATTATGACCTTCGAAAGCAAGCAACGGTTGCGCTTCGCCGCGTTCGACTACCTCGCCGCCAACATCGGGGTGATGGTGTTCAACGTGTTGCGCTTCTACTCCTTGCCCGATGGCTTCGACCCGCGTCCGCTCGAGCTGTGGTTGCTTCGCGACCCGGCTATCCTCCTCGGTCAGCTGCTCTTCCCCCTCACATTGATGGGATTGCACTGGCTGTCAGGCTTTTACAACGCTGTCAGTGCTAAATCGCGCTTTGATTTGATAGTGACAGCCACCACCTCCGGCCTAATCGCCACCTTGCTCATCTTTTTCGTGGCGCTTATCAACGACCGCATCCCCGAGCGCATGCAGAATTACGAACTGCTACTCTTGCTGTGGGCCTTGCTCACCTTGCCAACCATCGTCAGCCGAGAGTTGGTCAACCGCGTGGCTGTGCGGGCTATCCGCTCCGGTCGTTACTTCATCCCTGCGGTGATAATCGGCATGGGCAAAGCCGCCCACGCACTTGCCGACCGCATCCGCCGCAGTCGCCGCCACACCGAAGTGCGCATCCTCGACTTCGTGGACGCCTCGCACCCTAAAACAATGGTGCAAACCATCCACAAGCTTCAGCCTAAGATGCTGATAGTCAGCGCAGATGCCGGTATCAAGGGCTCCAACTCGCAGTTGCTCGCGCCGCTGTTTGCCACCGGTATCGACATCTATATGCCGCTCAACATCTACCGCACCATCTCTCCCATGGCGCGTATGCAAACCATTGTGGGAGAGCCGCTTATCAACATTAGTAACGTCAATCTGCCGCCATCCACCGTCAACATTAAGCGTGCGGCCGACGTGTTCACCTCCATCCTCGCGTTGATAGTGCTCTCGCCCCTGTTCGCAATCTTGGCCATATTCATCAAGCGCGACTCCCCCGGTCCGGTGTTCTACCTCCAAGAGCGCGTGGGCTTCCGCGGTAAAGCTTTCAATATCATCAAGTTTCGCACCATGCGCGTGGATGCCGAGCAGCATGGGCCCATGCTGTCATCGCTCGACGACGACCGCATCACGTCTCTTGGCCGCGTGCTGCGCAAGTACCGCCTCGACGAGTTGCCACAGTTCTGGAACGTGCTGCGCGGCGACATGTCAATCGTCGGCCCGCGCCCCGAGCGCCAACATTTCGCCTCACAAATTGCCGCCCGCGTGCCGCAATACAACCTCATATACCAAGTGCGCCCCGGCATCACATCCTGGGGCATGGTCAAGTTTGGATACGCTTCCAACGTCGACCAAATGATTGAACGTTTGCAATACGACCTCCTTTACATCGAGAACATTTCCCTCGGCGTCGACCTCAAAATTCTTTTCTACACAGTCATAACCGTCTTCACCGGCAAAGGTGTCTAATCCAATAGTACAATGACCCAAACGTATATCCATAAATCCCGCGCCTTCGAATGGCTGCTTCGGTTCGTGAAATGGCGCGAACGCCATATCAGCGAAAACACCTTCCTGCTGTTCTTGGCGCTGTTGGTGGGCATCTTCTGCGGCCTGGCCGCGCAGGTGCTCAAGTACCTCATTCACACCATATCCACCACCCTCACCGCCCATGCCGATGCCCATTCGGCCAACTACCTTTATATCATCCTGCCCACCGTGGGCGTGGTGTTGGCCGCCCTGTTCGTGCGCTACGTGGTCAAGGACAACATCTCCCACGGCGTCACCCGCGTGCTGTGGGCCATCTCCCAGAATAAGTCGCGCCTGAAGCGCCACAACACCTACACCTCGCTGCTGGCCTCGGCCGTGACCATCGGCTTCGGCGGGTCGGTCGGTGCCGAAGGCCCCATAGTGCACACCGGCGCCGCCATCGGCTCCAACCTCGGCTCGCTCTTCCGAATGTCGCCCCGCGTGCTGATGATTTTAGTAGGCTGCGGCGCTGCCGCCGGCATCGCCGGCATCTTTAAAGCGCCCATCGCCGGCATGCTTTTCACCGTGGAAGTGCTCATGCTCGACCTCACCACCGTGTCCGTGATGCCTCTGTTGGTGGCATCAATCACCAGCGCCGTTATCGCCTACACCTACACCGGCTACACCTTCGAATTCTTCTTCGCCCAGAACACCGACTTCGTCATCGCCAAAGTTCCATACGTTATCGCCCTCGGCATCGCCTGCGGCTTGGTATCGCTCTACTTCACCCGCATCATGAACATGATGGAGAACTTCTTCGGCCGCTTCTCCCACCCCTGGATACGCACCATCATCGGCTGCTGCATCCTCTCCGGTTTGGTCTTCCTCTTCCCGCCGCTCTACGGCGAAGGCTATGAATCCATCATGGGCCTCTTGGCCGGCGACGCATCCTCCATCGTCAACGGCTCCATCTTCTCCGGCGACGGCAACCAAGCATGGTTCATCGCCCTGTTCATCCTCATGATTATCCTCACCAAAGCCTTCGCCACCTCGGCCACCAACGGCGCCGGCGGCGTGGGCGGCACCTTCGCCCCCTCGCTCTACGTTGGTTGTATGTCGGGCTTTCTCTTTGCCTACCTGTGCAACTACTTCGGCCTCGGTATGGAACTCAGCACGCGCAACTTCGCCCTCATCGGCATGGCCGGCGTAATGGCCGCCGTGATGCACGCCCCGCTGATGGCAATCTTCCTTACCGCCGAACTCACCGGCGGCTACGACCTCTTCCTGCCCCTGCTCATCGTCTCCACCATTGCCTACGGCACCATCAAACTCTTCGAACCCTACAGCATCTACACCACCCGCCTCGCCAAGCAGGGCAAACTCCTCACTCACCAAAAGGACCAAGCCGTGCTCACCCTGCTCAAGATGGACTCTGTAATCGAAACCGACTTCCTCAGCGTCCGTCCCGAGATGACCCTCAAAGAAATGGTCGACAAAATCTCACAATCCAACCGCAACATCTTCCCCGTGCTCAACGCCGCCGGCGAACTCCTCGGCATCGTCGCCTTGGATGAAATCCGCAACATCATGTTCCGCCCCGACCTCTACCGCAAGATGAACGTCGCCTCCTTCATGACCTCGCCCCCCGCCCGAATCCTCATCGGCGAGCACATGGACTCCGTCATGAAAAAATTCGACTCCACCGGCGCCTGGAGCCTGCCCGTGGTTGACCCCCGCGGCCACTACTTCGGCTTCATCTCCAAAGGCCGCATCTTCAACTCCTACCGCCGCGTCCTCCGCCACTACTGCGACGACTAACCTCCGCCTGTCCACGCTGCTCTCCGCCCGCCGTTCGGCTGCCGCCTCACCACGCCAACCCGCCTCGAACAAGCTTTCTGAGGGCTGATTTTGGGCGGAAATTGAGAAATTTTGCGGAAAAATGCATTTTTTTTGCAAAAAATTTGGTCAATTCAAAAATAATGCCTAACTTTGCAGTGCAAAACAAAAACGGTGCCATAGCTCAGTTGGTAGAGCAAAGGACTGAAAATCCTTGTGTCCCCGGTTCGATTCCTGGTGGTACCACCCAAAAGCCTCTAACAAGTTGATTCTCAGCGGTTAGAGGCTTTTTCGTGCGCAGGCCTATCGCCCGCTCCGCCGCGCGCGGCTCGAGCAAGAGCTCGAAGCGGCTGCAAAAAAAAAGGGATCAATGTAAAAAACGGATCAATGTAAAAAACCAGTTGAAATGTTAAAACTTTTCCGGGAGTGTTAATTT